>JBFIHP010000071.1:0-9302 GCA_041601735.1 Planctomycetota bacterium
CGCAATCCGTCGCCATGGGCTCGGGGCGCCGCTCTCGTTCCGGTCGCTCCCGGCGGAGATCCGGAGTCCGGGCCCTCAGCCGAGCCGGGATGGGGAGCGGCGTCCGGCGAATCCGTCATGGAGTCGGGCGGCGGGCCTGGACGGCTATCGCGGCACGGCCGCAGCGTTTAGAATCGCGGTTCGAAAGTCCGAGCCCCGACCTTACGAGCGAGTGCACGATGTCCGACAAGCCCACCACCGTGGCCCAGTATCTGAAGGGCCTTCCCAAGGAACGGCGCGACGCCCTGCAGGCGATCCGCAAGGTCATCAACGACAACCTCGATCGAGGCTTCAAGGAGGGCATCCAGTACGGCATGCCGTCCTGGTTCGTGCCGCACTCGGTCTATCCGGCCGGCTATCACTGCGATCCGAAGCAGCCCTTGCCCTACGTGGGACTCGCCTCGCAGAAGAACCACATGGGGCTCTACCTCTTCTGCGTCTATGCCGCTCCGGGGGAGTGGGAGAGCTTCCGCAAGGCATGGCTGGCCACCGGGCGCAAGCTCGACATGGGCAAGTCCTGCGTTCGCTTCAAGAAGCTCGAGGACGTCCCTCTCGACGTGGTCGGCGACCTCATCAAGCGGACGACGGTGAAGAAGTTCGTGGCGCACTACGAGTCGGCCATCGGGCCGGGCAAGAAGACCGCCGCGAAGAAGACCGCGTCCAAGAAGAAGGCGGCGAAGAAGACGGCCGCGAAGAAGAAGGCGACGGTCAGGAAGATCGCTCCGAAGAAGAAGCCCGCCAGCAAGAAGGCGACCTGACTCCGTGGGCCGGAGAGCGTCACCCGCCTCTGGTGCGCCGCTCGAGGCAGCCAGCGCGCTCCCCGGTCGTCCGTCGCCGCTCGGTGCCGTCCCTGCTCACGACCCCCAGGAGGTCCGAAGATGAATCTGGTCCTCAGGCTCGCCATCCTCATCCTGTGGGTCTGCGGCTCCCGTCTCGTCTGGGCGCAGGACGACGACCGGACCCTGCGCGTGTTCATCTTCGCGGGTCAGTCGAACATGGTCGGGTCCGATTCGAAGCTGCGGGACATCGAGCGCTTCCCGCCCTTCGCGGGCCTCGAGGAGCCGCAGGCGAAGGTCCGCTTCTGGTATTGCATCGGGCGTGAGAACAAGACCCGGTCGGAGGGCTGGGTTCCGCTGCAGGCCGTGAACGATGTCGTCGGGCCGGAGCTGAGCTTCGCGCGCGAGCTGACCCGGAACATCGAGGCGCCGGTCGCGATCATCAAGTGCGCGGCGGGCGGCACCCATCTGGGCGGCGACTGGAACCCGGACGAGCCCGGCGGCTTCAAGCTCTATCCCCTGGCCCTGGAGCAGATCAGGAGCGCCCTCGCCGAGCTCGATCGCCGCAAGGTCCGCTACCGGATCGAGGGCTTCATGTGGCACCAGGGCGAGAACGACATGTTCGACGACGGCTACATGGCGAGCTACGGGAAGAACCTGAAGAACTTCATCGCCAGCTGGCGCCGTGATCTCCAGACGCCGGATCTGAGGTTCTACATCGGCGAGCTCTGCACCAAGACGATCTGGGGCATGGACCTCAGGCCGAAGATGTACGCCATCAGCCGGGGGCAGCGGGAGGTCTGCGCGGCCGATCCGCTGGTCGATTACGTCCGGACCTCGCAGGTCGGCGTCGAGATCGGCGGCGGAGCGGGCCTCCACTACCACTACGGCACGCTCGGGCAGCTCCAGCACGGGCTCGCCTACGCGGAGGCCTACCTCCGCAACATCGGCCGGCACCGCGATGTCGTTCGCAAGCTCAGGCGCTGGCCCTACCCGGAGGGGAGCCCGGTCAAGCTCTTCGTCCTGATCGGTCATCGCAACATGGAGGGCGAGCGGGCCTTCGTGCAGGATCTCGCGCGATCGCGGTCGAAGGCCCTGCTGAGAGACGACCATCGGATCGCCTACCGCTACAGCCTGGGGGGCGGCTACCGGGCCTCCGAGGACTGGGAGCCGCTCGGCCCCGTGGGCTACCACGACACCTTCGGTCCCGAGCTGAGCTTCGGAGCGCGGCTCCGGCGCAAGCTCCGCGGCAACGTCGCGATCGCGAAGTTCAGCCACAGCGGCAGCCAGATCATCGACTGGACGCCGGAGGGGAGCGAGGCCGTATCGCGCAACCTCTACCCGGACCTCGTCGCCTTCACCAAGGCGGCGATCGGCGATCTCGCCGAGCGGGGACACGAGGTCGAGCTGGCCGGCATCTTCTATCACCTCGGCGAGAACGACATGTCCTTCGGTCCCTACCGGAAGGCGGCGGCCGGGCGACTCGCCGCGATCGTCGCGCAGAGCCGGAATGACCTCGGTCTGGAGGAACTGCCCTGGTTCGTGAGCCAGCAGGCGCCGACCGACCACGAGAGCGTCAACGGCATCGACGTGACGGCCGCCCTCGAGGAACTGGCGGCCGCCGATGACCGTCTCTGGCACTGGCAGGCCTTCGACCTGCCCGGTCAGGAGCAGAAGCTGGTGATCACGACGCCGGGCATCGTGGCCCTCGGCGAACTTCTCGCCGAGAACTACCTCGAACTCCGGGGCCGCTGATCGAATCGGCCTGACGCGCCTCGTCGCTCGCGTCAGCCGATGACGGGGAGGGGCTCCATCGACTTCCACTTGCCGCGGGTGAAGTCGGGGAAGTCGACCGAGCTGCTTCGGTTCGCGACGCTGGCCTCGGAGAGCGGGCTCACGGCCGTCCAGGCCGCGGCGTCGTAGACGTCCTGATCCATGGGCTCGCCGTTGCGCAGGCAGTAGACGACGCGCCAGAGCATGACGAAGTCCATGCCGCCGTGGCCGCCGGCCTTCTTCGCGACCTCGCCCATGCGCTTCCAGAGCGGATGCTCGAACTCCTCCTGGTAGGCCGCGAGGTCCTGCCAGGCGTGCGTGTTGCCGCGGCCCTCGATCGTGATCCGGCCGGGATAGCCGCGGAAGATGCCCTTCGTCCCCTGGATCAGGTTGATCCGGTCGTAGGGCCGCGGAGTCGTCGTGTCGTGCTGCACCATCACCGTGCGCCCGAGCTTGGTCTTGATCAGCGTCGTGTTCATGTCGCCGCAGACGTAGGAGGCGGCGTTGCGCTGGTGATCCGCGGGAAAGGTTGCCCTGGCGTAGGCGGCGCGACCGAGCGCCGGCGAACTCATCGAGGTGAGGTGATCGAAGCGGTCGCCGCGGTTGATGTTCATGTACTGGGCGATCGGGCCCAGGCCGTGGGTGGGGTAGAGGTTGCCGTCGCGCGTCGTGTGGTGCGGCGTGCGCCAGGAACCGGTGCCGCGCTCGATCTCCTTCATCTGGAAGCGGAGGTCGTGGATGTAGGCCGCCTCACCGTGGGTCAGGTCACCGAAGAGGCCCTGCCGGCACATGTTGAGGACCATGAGCTCCTCGCGGCCGTAGCAGACGTTCTCGAGCATCATGCAGTGCTTCTGCGTCGCCTCGGCGGTATCGACCAGCTGCCAGCACTCCTCGAGGGTCAGGGCGGCGGGCACCTCGATGAAGGCGTGCTTGCCGGCCTGCATGGCCTCGACCGCCTGGGGGGCATGCCAGCGCCAGGGGGTCGAGATGATCACGATGTCGATGTCGTCGCGCTCGTACATCCGGCGGTAGTCGAGGTCGCCGCGGGTGTAGAGCGCGGGCTCCGGGCGCCCCGCGGCCTTGCAACGCTCGGCGCTGCGCCGGGCGGTCGCCTCGTGGTTGTCGCAGATGGCCACCACGTCGACGCCTTCCAGGTTCAGCATGTGCCCGACGTGCCCGGAGCCGCGGGCGCCGACTCCGATGAAGGCGACGCGCACGCGTTCCATCGGCGGGACCCGAAGGCCGGCCGCGGAGCGTCCCTCGGTCTTCGTGTCCTGGGGCGGTCGCGAGAGGAGAGGGAGCGCGGGCAGGACGATTCCGGCTCCGGCCAGGGCTCTCAGGAAGTCGCGTCGGGTGGGGTCGATCATGTCATTCAGCTCCTGATCTCGGGGCCTGCAGGATACCCGAAACGTCGGCTCTCTTGGCCCTCGCCGCCCCGGTCGCGGCGCAGAAAATTTCCGGCGGCAGCGGGCCGTCGCGCGGCTCTCGAGGCTTCTCTCCGGGCGGGCTTCCGGTCGCCGATTCCCGGATGGGATCGCCGGTGATAGGCTCTGGCGGACCGAACGGTAGCTGACAGGGAGCGGAAGACGTGAGCCATCCGAAGAGACTGGCGATCCTGGTCGGGGGCGGGCCGGCCCCGGGCATCAACAGCGTGATCGGGGCGGCGACGATCCGGGCGATCCTCGAGGGCGTCGAGGTGCTGGGCATCCGCGACGGCTTCGAGTGGATCATGCACGGCAACGTCGATCGCGTGAAGCCGCTCACCATCGAGGAGATCAGCCGGATCCACTTCCGCGGCGGCTCCCACATCGGGATCTCGAGGGCGAACCCGACCAAGGACCCCCAGCATCTCGAGAACACGGTCATCTCGCTGCTCAGGCTCAACGTCTCCCAGCTGATCACCATCGGCGGCGACGACACGGCCTTCTCGGCGATGAAGCTCGAGGAGAAGGCGCAGGGCCGGATCCGCGTCTGCCACGTCCCGAAGACCATCGACAACGACCTCGACCTCGCCCGTTCGGTCGATACCTTCGGCTTCCAGACGGCACGGCACATCGGTGTCGGCCTGGTGAAGAACCTGATGGTCGATGCCCACACCACCTCGCGCTGGTACTTCGTCATCGCGATGGGGCGGAAGGCCGGCCATCTCGCCCTCGGGATCGGCAAGGCGGCGGGCGCCACGCTCACGCTCATCCCGGAGGAGTTCGGCGAGGGCCACATCCGGTTGAAGACGATCGTCGATACCCTGGTCGGCTCGATCGTGAAGCGTCTGTCCTACGGCCGTCGCGACGGCGTCGCCGTGCTCGCGGAGGGACTCGTCCTGTCGATCCCTCCGGAGGACCTGGCCGAGCTGGACGAGGTCGAGCGCGACGCGCACGGTCACGTCCGCATCGCCGAGGTCAGCATCGGCGAGATCCTGAAGTCACGCGTTCAGGCGCGGTTGAAGGACTTCGGTATCAAGACGACGATCGTCCCGAAGAACATCGGCTACGAGCTGCGCTGCGCCGACCCGATCCCCTTCGACATGGAGTACACCCGCGACCTCGGCTACTGCGCGGCCAAGTACCTGCTCACGGGCGGCAACGCGGCGATGATCTCGATGGACGCGGGACAGTTCAAGCCGATTCCCTTCCGCGAGATGCTCGACCCGGTGACGGGCAAGACCCGCGTTCGCCTCGTCGATATCGATTCGACCCGCTACGCGATCGCCCGGCGTTACATGATCCGCCTCCGGCGCGACGACTTCGACGACGCGCACGAGCTCGCGAAGTATGCCGCCACCTGCGGCCTGAATCTCGAGGAGTTCCGGGCTCAGTTCGAGGAGCTCATCAAGGTCGAGCCGCCGAAGCTGCAGCTGCGCGGCAAGCCCGAGATGGGGCTCGGTGCCTCCGGAACCCTGCCGCGCGAGGGCAACCAGGCCGAGTAGACGCAGCCTTCTGCACGGCGCCGCTTCAGTCGAGGGTGACCCGGGCGCCGGTCTCGATGCTCGCGAGTTCAGCCTCGCTGATCACCAGCGCCTCCGCCGCGCTCGCGAGGGTCACGCGGTCGGCCTTCTCACCCCTGCGGACGCAGTCGAGAAAATAGGCGATCTCGTGTTCGTAGCCCATCCCCGGCGGCAGCTCGACGGCGCAGGGGGCACGGCCGGCCTCGTAGAGCCGGAGAGGCTCGTCGCGATCGAGGTCGTAGCTCGCCGTCGCCCGCTCGAAGTTGACGTCGTAGCGCATGCTGAAGGCGAAGCCCTCGGCCATGCACCAGCCGCCCTCGGCGCTGACGAGGGGGATCTCGTCGTAGTGATACTGGGTCAAGACGTGGTCGATGGCCCCGGTGACCTTCGAGTAGCCGGTCGAGGTCACCGCCCGGGGCCGACCGAAGCAGTGACTGACGAAGTCGGTGTCGTGGATGTGGAGGTCGAGCAGGGCACCGCCGCACTGCTTGCCGTCGAGGTAGAACTCTCCGCCCGGGTGGCTCACGACGCGCCGAAAGGTCGCGCCGAGCACCCTGCCGTAGCGGTGGTCGGCCACGACCTCCTTCAACCAGTCCCAGCCCGGCCAGAAGCGCATGCACATGGCCGGCATGACGATCGAGTCGGAGTCGCGGAGCAGTTCGACGAGATCGTGCGCCTCGGCCGCCGTTCGACAGAGCGGCTTCTCCACGAGGACGTGACGTCCCGCGGCCACGGCCTGCTTCACGAAGCGGTGATGCAGCGAGGTGGGCAGGCAGATGTCGACGACGTCGATCTCGGCCTCCCTGATCAGCGCGGCGGCGTCCTCGAAGTGCCGGACGGCGCCGAGATCGAAGCCGCCCCGGGCCTGGCCCTCGATGTTGCCGGCGGCCTTCGCCTCGCCGGAGAGCCGCTTCGGATTCGCGTCGGCCACCGCGACGACCTCGACGTCGTCGTGCCCCTGGTAGATGTCGAGGTGGGTCGAGCCCATCATCCCCAGACCGCAGACGCCGATCCTGATCATGATCTGCCCATCCCCATGATGCGCTCCATGGCGCGTCCGGTCCGCTCGATGAGACCCGCGTTCCAGGGGATCATCTCGGCCACCACCGTCCGGTCGTAGCCCTCGCTGCGCAGCGCCTTCATCACCGACTCGAAGCAGACGTCGCCTTCGAGGAGATCGCAGAAGCCGTCGAGGGTGCCCACCGACTTCTTGAAGTCCTTGATGTGCACGCGACGGATGCGGTCGCCGAGGATCTCGATCCAGTGGGCCGGGTTCTGGTGGTAGCCGAGAACGTTGCCGGCGTCGAAGTAGATGCCGAGGCGCTCGCTCCGGAAGGAGTCGATGAAGTCCGCCAGTTCGATCGGCGAGTAGAAGAGCCCGTTCCAGACGTTCTCGATCAGGAGATCGACGCCGACGCGCTCGGCCGTCTCGAGGAGATTGCCCACCGCGACCCGCGCTCGCTGGAGGGCGAGGTCGTAGCGGATGCTCTCGTCGGGGCAGATCGGACTGTTCACCACCCCGGGGACGAAGAGGAGGCCCGAGAGCCCGAGCCAGGCCGCGCGCTCGAGGGCGGCCGCATGGAGCGCGATCGCCTCCCGGCGGACGTTGGGGTCGTCGCTGGTCGGGTTCTTGCCCCAGCTCATGCCGGAGGCGAGGGTCTCGACGCGCAGGCCCGAGGCGTCGATGGTCTCGCGCAGGCGCCGGCACTCGGCCTCGGTCGTCGAGGTGTTGAGGACGCCCTCGGGGGCGATGCAGAGTTCGACGGCCTCGAAGCCGGCCGCGCGGGCCTCATCGAGCGCCGCCGCGATGTCGTGGCTGTTGTCGAGGCCGCCTTCGAACGACCAGTAGCTGATGGCCTTGAGCATGAGGGTCGGGGTCCGCTTTCCGGGGCAGTCCGGCCCGCGGGCCCGGTCCTGCCGGTCATCGTCGTGTTCGCGGCCGATCCTAATGGACGCGGGGCCGGGCGTGAATCACCCCGGGCCCCGATCCTTCGCTCTACTCGATTGCCAGCACGTCGAGTTCGGCCACCGAGCTGTAGTAGGCGCCCGACATCTCCGAACGCGACGTCAGGCGGACGAAACGGGCGCGCCGCGGCTCCTCGAAGCGGATCGTCTGCAGGGATCCCGAGGCCGGAAAGCGCCCGCGTGCGGCCGCCTCGCCCCAGTTCTCGCCGTCCAGCGAGAGGTGGATCTCGAAGTCCTTCACCCAGCCGTTCCGGCTGCCCCGGCGGGGGAGATAGGTGACACCGGCGAGCTTCAGCTCCAGGCCGAGATCGACGGCGATGTCGTGGGGCTGCTCGTCCTTCGTCTCCTGCCAGTTGCTGTGCCAGAAGCTGTCCTCGTCGCCGTCGATGGCATGCCTGGCCCAACCCTCGCCGGGCTGCTCGGAGTCGCAGGAGTGGATCTGCCACCGCGAGCGATCGACCGCGACGAGCGGGAGGATGCACGGGAGGCTCGCGAGGGCGAGGATTCCGCGAGGGTGACCCTCGACGACCGCCCGGGCCTCGATCTCGAGCGCCGCGGTGTCGCGGAAGGGACCGTCGTAGGTCCGCTCGACGCCGTTGACCACGCAGCTGATGCGCGCCTCGGGATGCTCGGCGGTGATCGTGACCAGACCGGTCCGGTCCCTGGTGATCACCGGGGGCGGCAGGTGGCGGAGTTCGCGGCGTGCGAAGGCGCCGAGCTCGCCCATGCTCGGGGCGTAGGGGCGCAGGACGTAGACGAAGCTCACCGGTTCCTCGGGGTCGAAACGGTACTTCCGCATCGGGCCGGGGCCGCAGGACGCGCCGCCGAGACCCATCTGCCTGGCGTCGAGCTGGACGTGGATCTCGGGAGTCGGAACGAGAGGCTCGTAGTGCTTCTCCTGGCCGTTCCGGTGGCGGACGCGATCGAGCTGCCGCGGCGTGTGATGGAGCGCGCTCAGCGGCAGGGCGGAGGCGGGCACCACGACGAGGCCCGAGCCGTCGGCGCGCAGGAAGGCCGCCCAGCGGACGTCGGTCTTGCCGCCGTTCTCCTGGGGTCTCGCGTAGGGCGTGTACTGATCGGCGACGCTGCCGCGGTAGCGGCCGATGTCCGCGCTCCGCCTGCGATCGACGTAGCTCTCGTGGGGTCCGCGTCCGAACCACTCCATGGTCTTCAGGTCCTCCGCCAGAGCGAAGGTCGCACCGATCCGCGGCAGCACCGGGAGCTCGCCGATCGGCGAGATCTGGTGGCTCGCCACGACGTCGCCGTCCGCGCAGACCTGGAACTCGGTCACGCAGCGGACACCGAGCTCGCCGTCGCCGATCCAGTCGGCGACATGGCGCAGGATCATGCGGCCCTCGCTCTCGGAGATCGAGTAGGACAGCGAGCCGGGGCGGATCGCGAGATCGTCCAGGCCAGAGCCCTCGAAGCCGCGACGGATCCAGATGTCGTTGTCGGTGAAGGCCCGATGGACGCTCGGCCGCGGCGGCGCGGCCAGGAGTTCCTTGCCGCCGACCCGGTAGCTCCGGAGTTCGCCGGATTCGAGATCGACCAGGATCGAGAAGTCCCGGCCCTGGATGCGGACGGCGTCCTCCTCCCGCTGGAGCTCGAGGGTCCCCTCCGGGGAGGCCTTCGCGACCGCGGGAGCCCGCGCGATGACGGCCTGCTCCCAGGCGACCTCGTGCCCGGCCGGGACGAGACCGCGGGCCGACCTCTCGCGGATCGAGACCCGCAGGGTCCGCTCCGCGCCCGGCGGGGGAGCGGTCGCGGGCAGTTCGAGGGCCAGGTCGGCCTCCTCGCCGGGCGCG
>JBFIHP010000072.1:0-9291 GCA_041601735.1 Planctomycetota bacterium
CGACGCGGAGCTCGCGTAGGTCATCGTGACGTCGTAGGCCGCGGGGATGATCTCGGTGAGCATCTTCGCCGCATAGCGCTCGATGAGCGCGTCCACCATGGGGCCGAAGCGACCCTCGCTGGCAATGAAGTTGAGCCGCCTTCGCCAGGCGCCGCCGTCCCCGCCGTTCCTCTCGTACTCGACCGTCCGCGTCACCATGCGGATGACCTCGTCGGCGCGCCGGGCGGGGAAGCGCCCGACCGCGATCTCCGCGTTCGGCATCAGGGCGCGATCGCTGGCGCTCATGCCGTTGTAGTAGGTCGGAACGAGGCGGGTCGGCAGCACCCGGCGTTCGGAGACCCAGTCGACGTCGAGGTCGGCGTCTCCGATCAGCAACACGTGGCGCGGCTTCGTCTTCCAGGACTCCAGTCCATGGGCGAGGAATCGCGTGATCGCGGCCGGATCGAAGTCGCCGCCGCTGAAGGCGTCGTAGATCTCGCGGTCGCTGACGACCAGGGTCTTCAGGCCCTGACCCCTGCGGTGCTCGACCAGGGGCTCGACGAACTCGGCGAAGCGCTCGAGCGTGACGCAGATCCAGTCGCCGCCCTCGGTCTCCCGCCGAAGATCGCGGTCGCTCCAGGCCGTGACCTCGACCGGCTTGCGGAAGCCCTCCGAGGAACAGGCGACGATGTGCGCGGTCGCGCCGCCCGGGACGTCGATCTCGGCCTCGCGCAACCACGCGGCGCGGGCGACGTCGTAGAGCCGGAAGGGGCTGGCCGCCGGGTTGGTGAACCGCAGGAGGACGCGACCGTTCTCCTTCGGCGCCCGGATCTCGTAGTCGAGCTGAGGGTCGCGGGCGGTCGGGCCCGTGAGCAGGGTCTTGAACCGGAGCTCGACCGAATCGAGCAGGATGTCGTTGCTGAAGCGCTTGTTGACCTGGTTCCCGGGGTCGGTCCAGGTCGTGGCCGTGGAGGCGTTCTCGAGCCGGAGGATGTTGTCGGATTTCAGGGCCTCGAGCGGCAGCTCGAATTCGAGTTCGACGGTGTTCGCGTCCTTCCAGCTCCGTTCGCCCAGCTTCACTCCGGCGAACTCGACGCGGAGGGTCTGCTCGCAGTCGATTCCGAGATGGGAGCGCAGCCGGAGCACGAGCACGGCGGGACTGCGATCGACCGGACGCGAGGGCAGGTCGAGCCGCAGGAGCAGGCTCTTCTTCGCGTTCTCGCCCTCCGGCGGCAGCCGCGCCCAGAACCAGCTCGAGCGGTCCTTCGCCTCGAGGTCGAGCCAGCGCTCCTGGACCGTCGCCATCGGATCGTGGACGAGGTCCTCCTCGAATCGCTGCACGACGACCGCCTCGCTCACGGTCCGGCTGGTGTCGGCGACGGCGCGCTCGGGAATGCGGAGGATGCCGGGGCGGGCCTGCAGGCGGTAGACGACGCGTTTCGAGTGCGGGTTGGCGGAGGCCTCGGCATGGAACTGCAGGGCGCTCGGGCGATCGAATCGCGTGCCGTTGACCGCTCGGAAGGAGATCGGCACCTCGGCGCCGTTGCGGGTCAGGCGGAGTCGCTCGGTGTCGAGCGGGCGGTTGCCGGTGAAGGGCGCCAGCTCGAACCAGCTGACCTCGTAGAGGCCCTCGCGATCCACCTCGATGCGGACGTCGAGGGGCGATTGTGCCGCCGCCTGAAGGCTCAGGGCGAGGACGAAGAGGAGATTCGTGAGACCTGCGTTCATGATCGGACCTTCCGGAGGGTAGGAGCCGGAGTATAGCGCCCCCGCTCGACTTCCGTCCATCTCCGAGGGCAGGACCCGGGACTTCGATGCTTGTACCGGTCCCCGCCCGCGCTTAGAAAAGAGGAGGTTCTCGACGAATCGCCGCGGCTTCCGGGCGGGGCGGGAACGACCTCTTGGAGAAGGGCCCGGATGCGCATCCTGCTGATCTATCCCAGCATCGACTGTCCGCCCGGGATCAACCACGGTCTGGCGGCGATCAGCGGCGTGCTCGAGGACGCCGGGCACGAGACCCGGCTCCTGCACGTCTGCGACGCCCTCTGGCCGATCCCCGAATACGAGGAGATCCGCGACCTGGTGGCGGAGTACCGGCCCGGCCTGATCGGCTTCTCGGCCATGAGCCAGCAGTACTCCTGGTGCCGCCGCGTCGCCGAGGACCTCGAGCGCGACTTCGACATCCCCACCGTCGTGGGCGGGGTCCACTGCACCATGGTCCCCGAAGAGGTCACCGAGGACGCCAGCTTCGATTTCGTCTGCGTGGGGGAGGGCGAGTACGCCCTGCTCGAGCTGGTCGAGAAGCTGGAGCGACGCGAGGACCCGACCGGGGTCCCCAACATGCGCATTCCCGCCTCCAGGATCGGACGCGTGCTGACGCTCGCCGCGCCCGAGAACCGGCCGGAGGTCGAGGCCGGCGCGGCGATCGTGAACCCGGTCGGCCCCTTTCCCGACCTCATGACCATCCCGCCGAAGAACTACGAGCTCTTCGATCTCGATCACATCATCCGCGTGCGCAAGGGCTGGATGGGGATGCTCACCTCCCGCGGCTGCCCCTACAAGTGCACCTACTGCTTCAACAAGGAGATCGTCGATCGCTATCTCGAGGACGGCGGCGCCGACAAGGGCAAGGACTATCTCCGCCACTACTCGGTCGAGCGCATCATCGACGAGATCAAGGCGCTGAAGGCGCGCCATCCGCATCTCACGACGCTGATCTTCGATGACGACCTGTTCACGCTGAACCGTGCCTACGTCCACGAGTTCTGCGACGCCTACATCGAGGCCGGAATCGGGCTGCCCTTCGTCGTGAACGCGCACGTGCAGAAGTTCGACGACGACATGGCCGACCACCTCGCCCGTGCCGGCTGCATGATCGTCAAGTACGGACTCGAGAGCGGCAGCGACGAGATCCGGCGCAAGGTCCTCTGGCGCTACATGACCAACGACAAGATCGCCGCCTCCTTCGCCGCCGCCCACGCCCACGACCTGCACAGCTCGGCCTTCATCATGTTCGGGCTGCCCTTCGAGACCTGGGACCAGATCCAGGAGACGATCCGCCTCTGCGCGCGGGTCAAGATGGGCCGCTTCCGCTGGGCGATCTTCTTCCCCTTCCCGGGGACGGCCGGCTATCGCATCTCGCGTGACAACGATCTCATCGACGACGAGAAGATGGCTCGGCTCGGCAACTACTTCGACGGCTCCTGCCTGCGCTTCGGCCCCGAGCACGACCTCCTGCTCGAGAAGCTCGGCAAGTGCATGCACTGGTGGGTGAACGCCGAGACCGACTGGCCGACCGCGCCGATCTACCGGAGACTCGCCGACGAGCTGATGGCCATGGACCGCGAGACCTGGGACCGCGAGAAGGGCGCGATCCAGGACCGCGACCGCGCGCTCTCCGACGAGCTGCTCGAGAAGGGACTGCCGCACTACAGCATCCGCTACAGCCACGTGATGGCCGTGCACTCGGACTTCGTGAACTGGGAGCGCCGCAAGCTCGCGCGCGCCGGCAGTCGCGACAACCTCGGCGGCTACAGCCTCGACTGAGTCCGCGTCGCCCCCTTCATCGGGATTTTTTGCGCAATTCGACTCCCTCGGCCTCCCGGGGTCCGTGTAGTCTCTCGCAAAGCGCGCGATCGCCGGGATCGTTCCCGCCGGTCCCCATGCCGCCGTTAGCCGGAATTCCACAAGAGAGACCGACATGAGCCAGACGCCGACCCTGCGCATGCTGCTGCCCGTACTTCTGATCGCGACCATCCTTGCGATCGTCCTGGGCAGGACCGCGACCCAGCCGCCGATCGAGCGGGACCACGAGATGGTGAAGGAGGTCGTGAGCCGCGAGGTCTTCGAGGGGATGAGCCCGCTGCACCGGCGGATGATCGCCCGGATCGTCGAGCAGAACGTCGCCGCGGGCCGCCCCGTCGCGGCCGCCTGCTGGGAGGTCAACGCCGGCAACCAGGCGCAGGTCGAGGCCTTCAACGCGGCCATCGCCTACGGCGGTCCGAACGTCCCGGAATTCCAGCAGGCGGGCCGTTGGACCTCCGGCGCCCTGGTCTCGGGGGCGACGGGGCAGGGCGATCCGGTGACGCTCACCTACTCCTTCGTCCCGGACGGCACGACGGTTCCCTCGGGAGTCGGCGAGCCCAGCGCCGCCAGCGACCTCTTCGCCTGGATGAACGGCATCTACGGCAGCCCGGCCGTCTGGCAGCAGTACTTCCACGACGAGTTCCAGCGCTGGGGGGACCACACCGGCATCACCTTCATCCACGAGACCAGCGACGACGGTGCCGCGATGTTCGGCGCCGGCGGCGTCGTCGGGACGCGCGGCGACATCCGCATCGCGGCGAAGTTCATCGACGGCAACAGCAACGTCCTGGCCTACAACTACTACCCGAACACCGGCGACATGGTCATCGACTCCGCCGACAACTACTACAACACGACCTCCAACGATTCGCGCCGCCTCAGGAACGTGCTCGGTCACGAGATGGGACACGGCCTCGGCATGGCGCACGTCTGCCCGATCAGCATGTCGAAGCTGATGGAGCCCTTCGCCCTCACCAACATCCTCGGCCCGCAGGAAGACGACATCCTGAACGGTCAACGGCACTACGGCGACGACAACGAGCCCAACGACGCGGCCGTGGCGGCGACGGATCTGGGATCGCTTACCAGCGGGCTCCTCACCGTGGCCGGCGTGTCGATCGACGACTCCGGCGACTCCGACTGGTTCTCGTTCACGACCTCGAGTTCCCGAACGATCGACCTGACCCTCAGGCCCACGGGGTCCCTCTACAACGAAGGGCCGCAGACCTCGCCCTGCGGGGCGGGAACACCCTACGACGCGCTCTCCCAGCTCGATCTCGCCATCGACCTGATCGACACGGACGGTGCGAGCATCCTCGCCGCGGCCGACGCCAACGGCGTCGGTCTGAACGAGCAGATCGCGAACGTCGATCTGATCGTGCCGGGCACCTACTACCTGCGGGTGCGTCACCCGGGCAGCGGCAACGCGATCCAGAGCTACGAGCTCGACATCGACCTGCAGCCCTACGCCTCGCCCTACTTCGACATCGCCATTCCGGAAGGGCCGCCGACGGAGCTCGTTCCGGACTTCGGGACGCCCGTTCGCGTGGTCACGACGAGCACCGGCGGTGCGCCCGATCCGGCGCAGGCCAGGCTCTGGACCTCGATCAACGGCGGCGCCTTCGTCTCGACGCCGCTGGTGGACCTGGGGCAGGGCGTCTTCCGGGCCGATCTTCCGGCCGTCCCCTGCTTCGCGAACCTCGACTGGTACGTCGAGATGCCGGTCCTCGGGGGGGCGAGCCTGCCGGAGCGCTATCCTGCCCATGACGCGGCCGACCTGCTCCTGCACTCGAGCGCGACCGCGACCCAGGTGACCGACGTCTTCGTCGATGATTTCCAGGCCGATCTGGGCTGGGCGAGCCTCTCCCACGGCAGCGTCACCGGCGGTTCCTGGGAGCGGGCCGTTCCGACCGGGGGCGATCCCGGAGCGCCGTCGGCCGATGCCGACGGCTCGGGCTTCTGCTACGTCACCGGCAACGGCGCGGGCAACGACCTCGACGGCGGGCCCGCGCGCCTCATCTCGCCGACCATCGACCTGAGCCCTCTCGCCGACCCCTTCGTCCGCTTCTCGATCTGGCTCTCGAACGATCAGGGTCCGAACCCGAACGAGGACGACCTCGAGATCTTCATGAGCGACGACGACGGCAGCAACTGGGTCCTGGTCGAGACCTACTCCGGCAACGACGGCGCCTGGGTCCGGCGGGGCTACCGGATCGCCGACCACGTCGCGATCAACTCGACCTTCAAGATGCGCTTCCGCGTCTCCGACCCGAGCGGCTCGGACAGCACCGTCGAGGCGGGACTCGATGACTTCCGCATCTCGACCTGCGACCGAAGCGCCGATCTCTCGCCCTGGGCGGCGGGCAGCGTCGGCATCCTGAACGGGGCTCCGGTGGACATCTTCACGATCGACGGGTCCGCCGGCGGCCCGGCACGGACCGTCACGGTGCCGGTCGGTCAGTCCTACGCCTCGCTACTCGGCGATCCGCCGGGTTTCGGCGGGGCCGGCTACGCGATGTTCGCGCGCATCGGTCGGCCGGGTCCGATCGAGGTGATCCAGGTCTCGCCGCAGGCCGGATCGCTCTGCTTCGTCCCGAGTCCTCTCGACCCGCTCAACGGCTCGCTGGCCACGGTGGCCTGGACCTATCCGGGCGGCGTCCCCGGCAATCCGCCGCTCACCAGCGGAACCCCGACGCCCTGGGCGGCCGTCAGCCCGGGCATCCCCTTTCCGATCGAGGTGGCGATCCAGGCGGTGATCTCGGAGGGCCCGGCGCTCCGGGTCACGAACATGGTCGTCCTGAAGATCCAGTAGCGGCCCTGTGCCGAATCGCCACGCCCGCAGGGGGGCGGCAAACGAGAATATTCTGCCGACCCGCGCCCGAAATGCCCATAATCGCGGAGTCACCCAACGGGAGGCCGGCCGTCGCCGCGCCGTCTCCCGGACGACCGCCGTCCACGCCGATTCGAAACGACCAGATACTGGAGAAGAGGATGCGTTCCAGCTTCCGCCCCGCCCTCACGTTCGCGCTGATCGCGGCCGCCCTCGTCGCCGGCCTTTGCTGGCGGGCGACGATGCGCCCCGAGGCCGACAAGCAGTTCGAGACGGTCAAGGAGATCGTCTCTCGCCAGACCTATGACGAGATGTTGCCGATCCATCGCCGGATCCTGGCCCACATCGTCGAGACCAACGTCAAGGCGCAGAAGCCGGTCGTCGCGGCCTGCTGGGACGGCGCCGCCGGCAACCAGGCCGCCATCGACGCCTTCAACGCCGCCATCACCCTCGGCCTCAGTGCCGGGACCGAGTTCCAGCAGACCGGTCGCTGGACCAACGGCAGCATGATCTCGGGCAGCACCGCCCAGGGCGAGCCCGTCACCCTCCGCTACAGCTTCGCTCCCGACGGCACCACGGTGCCCGACGGCGTCGGCGAGGGCAGCGGCACGAACAACCTCTTCGCCTGGCTGAACGGGTTGTACGGCAGCACGGCCGTGTGGCAGCAGATCTTCCATGACGAGTTCCAGCGCTGGAGCGATCTCACCGGCGTCAACTACGTCTACGAGCCGAACGACGACGGCGTCACGCTCTTCAACAACGCCGGCGCGGTCGGCGTGCGCGGTGACATCCGCATCGCGGCGAAGAACATCGACGGCAACAGCAACATCCTTGCCTACAACTTCTTCCCGAACAACGGCGACATGGTGTTGGACTCCGCCGACAACTTCTACAACACCACCTCGAACAACTCCCGGCGCCTGCGCAACGTGATCGCGCACGAGCACGGCCACGGCCTCGGCATGCTCCACGTCTGCCCGACCTCGCAGACCAAGCTGATGGAGCCCTTCGCCTCGACCGCCTTCCTCGGCCCGCAGGAGGACGACATCCTCAACGGCCAGCGGCACTACGGCGACATCTACGAGCCGAATGACAGCTCGGGGGCCGCCTACGATCTCGGCGCGCTGGGCCTCGGCACGACGACCTTCGATCTGGCGAGCACCGACGACAACAACGACACCGACTATTACCGCTTCACGACGGCGACGGCGCACGACCTCACGGTCACGCTGCGCCCCACGGGATCCAGCTACCTGCAGGGTTCGCAGACGCAGTCCTGCACCAACGGTTCCAACTACGACGCCCTCAGCCAGTCGGACCTCACGCTCGAGGTGCTGGCCTCGAACGGCAGCACGGTGCTCGCCTCCGCCAACCTCGCCGGCCTGGGTCTGAACGAGCAGATCATCGATCTGCCCCTGACCACGGCGGGCAACTACTACATCCGCGTCACGCCGGACGCTTCGAACACGATCCAGGCCTACGAGCTCGACATCGATCTGGCGACCTTCGTGCCGATGGCCTTCTCCATCAGCTTCCCGGACGGCGTCCCGACGCAGATCGTGCCCGGCTACGAGAACCCCTTCCGCGTCCAGACCACCGACTTCAGCGGCAGCCCGGACCCGGCCGGCGGCACCCTCTACGCCTCGATCAACGGCGGTCCCTACCTGCCCAAGGCGATGGTCTCGCTGGGTTCGAACATCTGGTTCGCGAAGCTCCCGGCGGCGCCCGGCTTCTCGACCGTTGACTGGTACATCGAGATGACGCCGCTCGGCGGCGGTCTCCCCGAGGTGGCTCCGGCCGGCGCGCCGACGATCACCTTCAGCTCGACGGCCGATGCCTCCGGCACCCTCGATCTCTTCGTCGACGACTTCGAGAACGATCTCGGCTGGACCGTGAACAGCAGTCCCGACCTCACCGGCGGCGCCTGGGAGCGCGGCGTTCCCAGCGGCGGCGGCCTGCGCGGCGACCCGGCGGTGGATGCCGACGGTAGCGGCAGCTGCTATCTCACCGAGAACGGCGCCGGCAACACCGACGTAGACGGCACGGCCACGCGGCTGATCTCGCCGACGATCGACCTCTCGGCCTACGCCGACGCCTACGTGAGCTTCCAGTTCTGGTACACGAACGACTTCGGCAGCAATCCGAACCAGGACACCTTCGAGATCGCGATGAGCGACGACGGAGGCAACAACTGGACCACCGTCGAGACCTACAACGGCAGCACCTACACCTGGTTGCCGCGTCAGTTCCGGGTCTCCGACCACGTGAACGTCACCGCCAACTTCGCGATGCGTTTCCGCGCCTCCGATCCCGATCCGACCGGCAGCGTGGTCGAAGCGGCGCTCGACGACTTCCGCGTCAGCGTCTCCGACCCGAACTCGGTGGTGCCGCCCTGCGCGGCCGGCACGGTCGGCATCCTGAACGGTCCCCCGGTGGACATCTTCACCATCAACGGCAGCGCCGGCGGCTCGGACCGCACCGTCGTCGTCCCGGTGGGGCAGTCCTACACGACCCTGCTGTCCAACCCGCCCGGCTTCGGCGGCGCGGGCTACGCGATGTTCGCGCGGATCGGCAAGCCGACCCCGGCCGAGGTCTTCGAGATCTCTCCGGCCGCGGGTTCCATGTGCTTCGTGCCGAGCCCGCTCGACGTGGCGAATCCCTTCCTGCTGACGATCGCCTGGACCTATCCGGGCGGCGTTCCCGGCAACGCGCCGCTCACCTCGGGCACTCCGACGCCCTGGCTCACCTTCAGTCCGGGCATTCCCTTCCCGATCGACGTCGCCATCCAGACGGTGATCTCGGAGGGACCGGCGCTGCGGGTGACCAACATGGTGACGCTCAGCATCCAGTAATCATCATCGCCGCACGATCGATGATCCTCGAAGGGGGTCGGCATC
>JBFIHP010000073.1:0-9267 GCA_041601735.1 Planctomycetota bacterium
TCAGGTCCATGGCATCAAGATGCTCTCATGGGAGCCGAGAGAACGGTGTACTCGAAGGTCCGGGTTGGCGGCGCTCTCGGCTGGTCAGACGTCGAAATTCAGAGGCGAGAATCCAAGAAGGCAGCCGCTGCCGCGGTCTCCAAGGCACCCTAGGTCCGCTCGACTCCGGTCGTTGGCAGTTTTCCGACAGCACCTTCAGCCGGCGCTCCATCAGCGCAGGAGCAGGTGCTCCTGGATCGCGTTCCACTCGATCTCGCGGATGTGATTGGCCTGGTAGGCGTTCCTGGGCCCGTGCCGCATGCCGGCGTAGATCATCAGCTCGAAGTGCTTGCCGCCCTTCTGGAGGGCGTCGCAGAGCTGTACCGCGTTCTGGAAGTGGACGTTGTCGTCCATGATGCCGTGCAGGACCACGAGGTGGCCGTGGAGGTTCGCGGCTGACTTCAGGACCGAGGTCCCGGCGTAGCCCTCCGGATTGAGCTGCGGCGTGCTCATGTAGCGCTCGGTGTAGATCGTGTCGTAGAGGGCCCAGTCGTAGACGCCGGCGCCGGCCACGCCCAGGGCGAAGGCCTTCGAGTTGCAGAGCGCATAGGCGGCCATGAAGCCGCCGTAGCTCCAGCCGCTGATGCCGACCCGGTCACCGTCGGCCCAGGAGTGCTTGCAGAGCCAGGCCACGGCATCCTCGAGATCGCGGAGTTCGGAGGCGCCGAAGTTCTTGTAGCAGGCCTCGGTGTAGACCTGACCGCGGCCCGACGAGCTGCGGTTGTTGACCTGGAGGACGATCAGGCCCTCCTGGGCCAGGAACTGATGCCAGGTCGAAGGCCGGTAGCTGTCGCGTACCGTCGGAGCATCGGGGCCCGAGTAGGTGAACAGCATCACGGGGTAGGACTTCGTCTCATCGAAGTCCCAGGGCTTGGTGACGATCGCATCCATCGCGAAGCCGTCACGGGTCTCGATCGTCAGGTACTCGGGCTGCGAATAGGGCAGGTCGAAGTCGGCGCCCCCCTCCCCCAGGACCTTCAGCTCCTTGCCCTCGCCGTCACGGAGGATCGCGCGTGCCGGCGTCTCGACGTTGGACCAGGTGTCGATCAGGAAGCTGCCGTCGTGGTTCAGCTGGACGGCGTGGGTGCCGCGGCCGGGAGTGAGCAGCCTCTGGCCGCTGCCGTCCAGGTTCGCGACGTAGGCGTAGCGACCCGCGCCGCTCTCGCCGTTGCCGTAGAACCAGAGGCGGCCGGCCTTCTCGTCGATGCGGATGATGTCCTTGTTGACGAACTCACCCGAACTCACGGCGCAGACCCGCTTGCCGGCGGCGTCGTAGCGATCGAGGTGCTTGTAGCCGGTGCGCTCGGTCCACCAGAGGAAACCGCCGTCGTCGAGCCAGATCGGCTCCTCGAGGCGATTGACCCATCCGGTCGTCGAGACCTCGGTCAGGAGCTTCTCGACCTTGCCGGTCACGGGATCGCCCGAGAGCAGGTGCAACCGGTTCTGGATGCGGTTCTGCACCTGGAAGATCACGCGGTCGCCGTTGGGGTTCCAGCCGACGTGGACGACGAGGGGCTCGTCCTTCTCGAAGGCCTGGAAGTCCAGCCAGGAGGTCGTGCCGTCGGCGATGGAGTAGACGCCGAGGGTGGCGACCGGGTTGCCGTCGCCGGCCTTGGGATAGTTCGTGGTCTCGACCTCGAGGGTGTTCGGACGGTGGTCAACGACCGTGAACTCCTTCACCGCCGACTCGTCGATCCGGAGGAAGGCCAGGCGGGCGGAGTCGGGGCTCCACCACATCCCGTTGAAGTTGCCCCGGCCGTAGACCTCCTCCTGGTAGACCCAGTCGAGCCGACCGTAGAGGAGCTCGCTCGAGCCGTCGTTCGAGATCCTGAGCTCGTCGCCGCCGGCGACCGGCCGGACGAAGAGATCGTGATCGCGCACGAATCCGACCATCTCGTCGTTCGGACTGACCCGGGCGCCGATCTCGCCGGGCGCCATCGAGGGTCGGACCGACCGCTCGGGGCGCGCCTTCTCCTCCGCCTTTCCCTCGATTTCGAGCCAGGTCGCAGGATCGATCCTCTTGCCCTCGATGAGGAGGCCCTTGCCCTCGCCGTCCCAGCGGAAGCGGGGCTGAGAGACGCGATAGAGGCCGCGCCTGGCCTGGTCGAGGCTGATCTTCCGGTCCTGGTCCTGAGCCTCCGCGGGCAGGACGAGGGCCCCGAGGAGACCGAGGACGAGCAAGAGAGTGGGATTGGGACGGGTCATGCGCATGCTCCAGGTTGACTCACCGGCTCCGCTCCAGCCGGATCGGAATCCTACCAAAGCCATTACGAACGAGCAGGCCGCGTCCTACGCTCCAGGAGGTCCGGCCGCGCGATTTTCTCGGGCATTGCCCCGTGTTATCTTCGCGCCGATCGAAGGACCCTCCGGAGTCAGTCATGCGCATCGTCATCGTCCCCGGCACCAATCGCGCCGGATCGCTCTCCTTCATGCTCGCCGGCACGGTCAAGGCCCAGTACGAGGCCCTCGGCGCCGAGGTGGATCTGATCGACCTGAAGGAGATGGGGCCGGCCTTTCTCGAGCCCAAGGCCTACAAGGAGGCCGGCGACGAGGTCAAGGCGATGGTCGATCGCTTCCTGGCCTCCGACGGCGCCGTCTTCATCGTTCCCGAGTACAACGGCAGCTACCCGGGGGTCCTCAAGCTCTTCATCGACATGCTGCCCTACCCGCAGGGTTTCGACTCGCGGCCGGTGAGCTTCATCGGTCTGGCCGCGGGCGAGTTCCAGTCCCTGCGGGCGGTGGAACACCTGCAGGGCGTCACGGGCTACCGCAACGCCTACAACCACCCCCGCCGCACCTTCATCGGCAAGAGCTACGAGCGCTTCGACATGGCCACCGGCAAGCTCAAGGAGACGGAACTCGAGGAGCGCCTCATGAAGCAGGCCGAGAGCTTCATCACCTTCATGACCGCCGTCACGGCGGGTTGAGTCCCGACGTGGCCCGGTCGATCGAAGTCCTCCATCAGGATCGCCGGCTTCTCCTCGTGGCGAAGCCGGCCCGGGTCATGACCGTCACCGCCCCCAAGGGCTGGGCCTTGACCAAGGGCAAGCCCCTCGTCGATCGCCTGATCGACGAGGGCCATCAGGCCTTCGCCGTGCATCGTCTGGACTACGAGACCTCCGGCGTGGTCCTCCTCGCCAAGGACCCCGAGATGCGCGACCAGCTGATGGGTCTCTTCAAGCGCCAGGAGGTCAAGAAGACCTACCTCGCCCTGGTTCAGGGACGCCTCGACCGCAACGGCGGCCGCATCGATCTCCCGATCAAGGACCTCGGCGCCGGCGCCCGGGTCGACCCGAAGGGGGCCCCGGCCGTCACGCGCTGGGAGAAGCTGCGCGACATCGGGCCGACCAGCCTCGTCCGGGTCACGCCGGAGACCGGCCGGCACAACCAGATCCGCCTGCACTTCGCCGCGATCGGCCACCCCCTGGTCGGAGAGCGCAAGTTCGCGCTCGGCAAGGACGATCCCGTCGGCCACAAGCGGGTGATGCTCCACGCCCAGTCGCTGAAGTTCAGGCCGCCCCATCTCGATCACGATCTGAACGTGAAGACCGAGCCCCCTCTGGACTTCGAGGACTGCCTGACCAAGGCGGCCGGAATCCCGGATCGCCCGACCCGAGGCCGAAGCAAGGAGCGCCGACGCTCCCGAGGATGACAGGATGCCGCGCAAGGACATCAACTTCGAGCTGCTTCGGACCGATCCCTCGGGCGCGCGGCGAAGCCGGTTCCGGACCGAGCACTCGGCGGTGGACTGCCCCACCTTCATGCCCGTCGGTACCCAGGGAACGGTCAAGGCCCTGACCCCCCATCAGGTGCTCGACACCGGCGCCGACGTGGTCCTCGCCAACACCTATCACCTGAGCTACGACGGCCGCCGCGAACTGGTGAAGCGGGCGGGCGGCCTGCACGCCTTCATGGCCTGGCCGCGGACCATCCTCACCGATTCAGGCGGGTTCCAGGTCTTCTCGATCCCCAACAAGAAGATCGACGAGGACGGCGTCTCCTTCGTGGACGAGAAGAGCGGCAAGTCGCTCTTCCTCGACCCCGAGACCTCGATGAGGACGCAACGCGACCTCGGCGCCGACATCGTCATGGCCTTCGACGAGTGCGTCGAGTACCCGGCCCCGCCGAACTACGTCGCGCGCTCTCTCGAGCGAACGACGCGCTGGGCCGAGCGCTGCCTGACCGTCGATCTCGCCCCGCACCAGTTCCTCTTCGGCATCGTCCAGGGCGGCACCTTTCCCGAGATGCGGGAGCGCAGCGCCCGGCAGATCTGTTCGATCGATTTCGACGGCTTCGCCATCGGCGGCGTGAGCGTCGGCGAGGGCGCCGAACTCATGAAGTCCATCACCGAGTGGACCGCGCCGCTGCTGCCGACGAACCTCCCTCGATATCTGATGGGAGTCGGCACGCCGCAGGACATCCTCGAGGCGGTCGAGCGCGGGATCGACATGTTCGACTGCGTCATTCCCACCCGCTACGCCCGCGGCGGCACTCTCTTCACCCGCTTCGGCAAGGTCCGCATCGGCGACAAGAAATACAAGAAGGACAAGTACCCGATCGACACCGCCTGCCGCTGCTACACCTGCGAGAACTTCAGCCGCCAGGTGCTCCGCCACCTCCACTACGCGGGCGAGGCGCTCTTCCTCACGCTCGCCTCGATCCACAACATCCACTACTACCAGGACCTCATGCGGGGCATCCGCAAGGCCATCGAGGAGGAGCGCTTCGCCTCCTTCAAGCGCGCGGCCCTCGACGCGATGGAGGGCGGGAGGTGAGCTATCGCCTGCTCGACAGCGGCGACGGTCGCAAGCTGGAGGACCTCGGCGGCGTCCTGGTCGATCGCCAGGCGCCCTCGGCGATCTGGTCGCCGCGCCTTCCGAAGGCGGGCTGGCAGAAGGTGCAGGGCCGGCACATCCGCAGCGAGCGCGGCGGCGGCCACTGGGACTGGTTCGGCCGCGAGCCGGGCAACTGGACGGTCCGCTGCGGGCCGAACCGGATGATCCTGAAGGCGACCCCCTTCGGCCACATCGGGCTCTTCGCCGAGCAGGCCGAGCAGTGGCTCTGGATCGAGGAGACGACCCGCGCCCTCGCCGCCGGCCTCGGCCGCCCGCCCGAGATCCTCAACCTCTTCGCCTACACCGGCGGCAGCACCGTCGCCGCGCTCCGCGGCGGCGCCCGGGTCAGCCACGTCGATGCGGCTCGAGGCGTCGTGGACTGGGCGGTCGCCAATTCCCACGAGAACGGCCTGGAAGGCGCCCCGGTGCGCTGGCTGGTCGACGACGCGGCCGCCTTCTGCGCCCGCGAGCTGCGCCGGGATCGCGTCTACGACGGCGTCATCCTCGACCCGCCCTCCTTCGGTCGCGGGAGAAAGGGCGAGATCTGGAAGATCGAGGACCATCTCGGCCCTCTCCTCTCCGATCTCGGGCGGCTCTGCAAGGGCGCTCCGGGGCTGCTCCTGCTCTCCTGCCACAGTCCGGGCTACACGCCGATCGCCCTCGATCAGCTCGCGAACGACTTCTTCGACCCGGAGGGTCAGGAGATCGAGTCCGGCGAGATGTGGGTCCCGGAGGAGGGCGGACGCCGACTGCCGTCCGGCTTCTTCAGCCGACGGCGGCCGCGGAGTTTCCAGCAGGGCTGAATCCCGGTAGTCTCGACGTCGCGAGAAACCCTACGACGAGGAGACGCGGTGAAGATC
Organism: Planctomycetota bacterium; assembly: GCA_041601735.1. Taxonomy (GTDB): domain Bacteria; phylum Planctomycetota; family DRQF01; genus JACKGY01. Next base: position 5,735 of record JBFIHP010000073.1, read on the forward strand.
CACTGGAAGATCCTGATCTGGCTTCTGGCCGGCGCCCTGGGCGGCGCCCTCCTCCAGGCCTTCGTGGCCGGCGGTCCGACCGGCGACGTGAAGCTGAAGGACGCCGACGGCGCCCTCGTCGTCGTCTCCGCGCCGTCGAACTCAGGGCTCGTGAGCGGTGATGTGCTTCGCGCCCTGGTGCTCGGCCGCGGCCGGCCGGAGCAGCGCCGCATCCAGCTCACCGACGTGGCCTCCTACAAGGCGGCGATCGCCTCGGCCGACGTCGGCGACATCGCCTGGCACGAGCGCGCCGACGGCAAGCTCCGTCCGGTCACCCTGGATCTCGATCCGGATTCCGATCGCGCCGCCTGGATCCGACCGTTCTCCTTCCTCGCCGACATCTTCCTGCGCCTCCTGAAGATGCTCATCGTGCCGCTGATCCTCACCTCGATCGTATCGGGCGTGGTCGGCGTCGGCACCGGCCGCGACCTCCGGCGTCTCGGCACGAAGACATTCATCTACTACATCTGCACGAGCCTCCTCGCGGCCGTGACCGGTCTCCTCCTGGTCAACCTATTCAGGCCCGGGGTGGGAGCCACCCTCGGTCTCGCCGCCGACGACCGCTTCTCGGATGTCTCGGACGCCTCCTTCCTCGAGGTGCTGATCCGCATGGTGCCGGAGAACGTGTTCTCGGCCTTCGGCGAGAACGCGGCCATGCTGCAGGTGATCTTCTTCGCGCTGCTCTTCGGCTACTTCATCCTCAGGGTCGAGTCCCGTCACCGCGAGCAGATGAAGGGTTTCTTCGAGGCGGCCTTCGAGGTGATGATGAAGCTGGCGGAGGCGGTGCTCAAGCTGATCCCCTACGGCGTCTTCTGTCTGCTCGTGAAGGTCGTCGGCCAGACCGGCTTCGAGGTCTTCAAGCCGCTCGGAATCTACATGATCACCGTGGTCTCGGCGCTGCTCATCCACGCCTGCGTGACCCTCCCGCTGGTGCTGAGCCTCGTGGGCAAGATCAACCCGCTCCGCTGGGCCAAGGCGGTCAGCCCCGCTCTCATCACGGCCTTCTCCACCTCGTCTTCGTCGATGACCCTGCCGGTCTCGATGGAGACCGTCGAGAAGCGCGGAGGCGTGCCGAACCGCATCGTCTCCTTCGTCCAGCCCCTCGGCGCCACGATCAACATGGACGGCACCGCGCTCTACGAGTGCATCGGCGTCATCTTCCTCGCCCAGTACTACGCCGGCATCGATCCGAACTTCACCCTGACCCTGGGCGATCAGATCCAGGTGGTCATCCTCGCCCTGCTCGCCTCCGTGGGCGCGGCGGGCATTCCCTCCGCCGGACTGATCATGATGGTCACGATCCTCGCCGCGCTGGGGTTGCCCATCGAAGGAGCCGCCCTCCTGCTCGCCGTCGACCGTCCCCTGGACATGCTGCGCACCGTCGTCAACGTCTTCAGCGACACCTGCGGCGCCGCCGTCGTCTCGGCCACCGAGGGCGATCCCCCGCTGGTGAACGTCATGGAGGAATCCACGTGAACCCCCTCGAGCTCGACAGCTTCCGCGCGCTCGCCGCGCACTTCGACGAGATCGGCCATATCCACATCGCGGACCTCTTCGAGGACGCCGAGCACGATCGCTTCGAGCTGTTCAGCATCGAGGCCGCGGGTCTACTGCTCGACTACTCGAAGAACGTGATGGACGAGGAGACCCTCCAGCTCCTGGTCGCCCAGGCCCGCGCCATGGGGCTCGAGGAGAAGCGCGAGGCCATGTTCCGCGGCGAGAAGATCAACGCCACGGAGGGCCGCGCCGTCCTTCACACCGCGCTGCGGAACCGCGACGAGAAGGCCTCCCTGCTCCTGGACGGTCACGACGTCATGCCGGATGTCCGCGAGGTCCTGGCGCGGGTCCGCGACTTCTCGGAGCGGGTGCGCCTCGGCGCCTGGAAGGGCCACGACGGCAAACGGATCACCGACGTCGTCAACATCGGCATCGGCGGCTCGGACCTCGGTCCGGTCATGGCGACCGAAGCCTTGAGATCATTCGCGACCGACGCCCTGCGCGTCCACTTCGTCTCCAACGTGGACGGCACGCACCTCGCCGAGACCCTGCACCACCTGCATCGCGACAGCACGCTCTTCGTGATCGCGTCCAAGACCTTCACGACCCAGGAGACCATGACCAACGCCGAGAGCGCGAAGGCCTGGTTCCTGGCCGACGGCGCGCCCGCGAGCGCGGTCGCGCGCCACTTCGTGGCGGTCTCGACCAACGAGAAGGGCGTGCGCGGCTTCGGCATCGACCCGGCCAACATGTTCGGCTTCTGGGACTGGGTCGGCGGGCGCTACTCGCTCTGGAGCGCGATCGGTCTTCCCATCGCCCTGGCCATCGGCTTCGATCGTTTCGAGGAGCTCCTCGACGGCGCCCACGCCATGGACCGCCATTTCCGCGAGGCGCCCCTCGAGCGGAACATGCCCGCGGTCATGGGACTCCTCGGCTTCTGGTACGGGAACTTCTTCGGCGCCGAGAGCCATGCCGTCCTTCCCTACGACCAGTCGCTCCACCGCTTCCCCGCCTATCTCCAGCAGCTCGACATGGAGAGCAACGGCAAGTCGGTGCGCGCCGACGGCTCCGAGGTCGACTACGTCACCGGCCCCGTCGTCTTCGGCGAGCCCGGCACCAACGGTCAGCACGCCTTCTACCAGCTGATCCACCAGGGCACGCGCCTCGTTCCCGCCGATTTCATCGCCGCGGCCATCCCGCAGCACCGCATGGGCAGGCATCACGACATCCTGCTCTCGAACTTCTTCGCCCAGCCCGAGGCGCTCATGAACGGCAAGACCATCGAAGATGTCGAGGCCGAGCTCGCTGCCGAGGGCAGGAGCGCCGAGGAGATCGCGACCCTCGCCCCGCACAAGACCTTCGCCGGTTCGAAGCCCACCAACAGCATCCTGATGAAACGCCTCGAGCCGCGCAGCCTCGGCGCCCTGGTCGCGCTCTACGAGCACAAGGTCTTCGTCCAGGGCATCCTGTGGGGCATCAACAGCTTCGATCAGTGGGGCGTCGAACTCGGCAAGCAGCTCGCGAAGAAGATCCTCCCCGAGCTCGAGGGCGATGCAGCGGTCACGGGCCACGACGTCTCGACCAACGGCCTCATCAACGCCTGGAAGCGGCTGCGCTCGTCCTGATCCGGCGGGGTCCGGGCCGACCCTGTCCGGGCATCGATTCCCTCGACCGCAGGAGCGCCGCAGGAGCGCCCCTCTGACAGAGCGGCATCTCTCCCGATCCAGAAACACCGAAGGCCGGCCTGTCGGGCCGGGGCTCCTCGCGAATGCCGGGCTGTCCGGTCGGCGCCCCCGTCGCCTGACGCGCGGGCGCCGATCCGACGCCGGAGAGCTCGGTCCGGATGCGCGCTCAGCCGAGCAGCGGGAAGGCTTGCATCGGCGTGTAGATCGGCCCCTCGGGCTCGAGGTCGCTCATCATGAGCTGGATCTCGTTCACCTGGAGGTGCCCGTATTCCCGCCAGTGCGCCTCGCGGACCCTCTCGACCAGCTTCTCGA
>JBFIHP010000074.1:0-9222 GCA_041601735.1 Planctomycetota bacterium
CGCGCCGGCGGGATCGCCCAGCTCGACCAGGGTCATCAAGGCCGCCGCCTCGCGATCGGCCGACGAGACCGCGGCCTCGTCGCTGAGATCGCTGACCAGATTGCGACCGGCCGCGACGTAAGAGGTGGCGAGCTCGTCGAGCAGGGGATCGCCCTCCTCCGGTCCGGCCGGCCCGAGTCGATCGAGGTAGCGGCCCAGCTCCGCGCGGAGCCGCCGACCGCCCTCGAGACGCGCGGCGGCGGTGTGGTCGGGCAGCACGGCCGCCGGCCCCTCCGCCCCACCAGAGTCGCCCGGGCGCAGGGCGATGCTCACCGCCACGACCAGGAGAGCGGCGACGGCGCCGGCGAGCACCAGGTCGCGACGCTGGAGGCGCCGCAGGCGACCGACGTCGTCGCTGGCGACCATCCGGGCATAGAGGCCCTCGCGAAAGCCGTCCTCGAAGTCGGCCGGCAGGATCGCCGGCGTCGGGCGCAGGAGCTCGCGATTCAGCCGGGCGATCGACCGCAGTTCGTCGCGACAGTCGGCACAATCCCGCTGGTGCCCGTCGAGCAGGCGCCAGCGCTCCGCGTCGAGCTGCCCGTCGACGAAGGCGTGGAGGTCGTGAAGTTCCGGACAGCGGTTCATCGTTTCAGGAAGCGTTCCACGCCGACCCGCAACTTCTCGCGGGCATGAAAGAGACTCATCTTCACCGCGTCCGAACTGATGCCGAGCGCGGCGCCTATCTCGCCGTAGTCGAAGCCGGTGGCCGAGAACATCAAGAGGACACTGCGCTGACGATCGGGCAGCTCGGCGACGGCGTCGCGCAGCCAGCCCGAGAGTTCGCCGGCCATCAGCTCGTCCACCGGTCGCTCGCGCGGATCGACGACGGCCGTGTTCTCGTCGAGCGACAGCGAACGTCGGCGCCGGGCGCGACTCTGCGGCTTCAGCCAGTCGTTGAAGTGGTTGATGGCGATGGTGTAGAGCCAGCGCCTCGAGGCCGCTTCCTCGCGCAGGCGGTCGAGCTTGCGGTAGGCCTTGACGAAGACGTCCTGGGCCAGCTCCTCGGCGTCGTGATGATTGCCGCAGAGCTTGTGGAGGAAGAGATGGATCTCGCGCGAGTGGCGGAGCACCAGCCGGTCGAAGAGCGCCGCGCGGCCGCCGGTCTCCGTCTTCCTGCCCATCTCGGTCTTCTCGGCTCTGAACATGACGCTCCCGGGGCCCCGCGCGACCCTGCCATCGGCTCCATCAGCGCGGACGACCTCCCGGACCGAGGGTAAGGAATTTCCCGGAAAATCGCGCCCGGAAGCCGAAATCGCCCCTCGTCTGGAGGATCAGGCTTCCGGCGGCGTGATCCGGTGCGGCGGATCGAAGCTGCTCGGCCGGTTCGAGACCCGGCAATCCCCGGTCAGACGACTCTGAACTCCCTGCTCGAAGAAGGTGTAGGGAAAGCCCACCGCTCGGGCACTGGCGACGTCGAGCCGCAAACCGAGGTCGGGCGGGAGCTCGAAGTCGAGGGCCTTCATGTTGCACTCGAGCTGGTCGATCGTCGTCGCTCCGATGATGACGCCGGCCACGCCGGGACGATGGGCCACCCAGTTGATGGCGACCTCGGCCATCGAGCGGCCCAGCTCCTCGGCGACGTCTTCGAGGGCCGTGACGATGGTCCAGTTGCGATCGTTGAATTTCTCGAAGGCCGGATTGCCCGAGTCCTTCAGGATCGCCAGGCGTCCCTCCCCCACGACCTCGCTCCCCTCGCGCCGGTACTTGCCGCTCAGAAGACCGCTCGCGAGCGGACTCCAGGCCACGATTCCGGAGCCCAGGGTGCGCGCCATCGGCACGAACTCGTCCTCGATGCCGCGCTCGACCAGGGAGTACTCGAGCTGGAGGGCAGCCGGGCGCTCCCAGCCGCGCAGCTCCGCGAGCGCGTCGGCGCGCGCGGCGTACCAGGCCGGGACGTCCGAGAGCCCGACGTGCCTGACCTTGCCCGATCGGACGAGGTCGTCGAAGGTCCGCATGAGCTCGTCCGCGGGGGTGAATCCGTCCCAGCAGTGCATGTAGTAGAGGTCGAGGTGGTCGGTGCCGAGCCGCTCGAGGCTGCGCTCGACGGCGCGCATCACGTTCTTGCGCCCGGAACCGCCCGCATTGGGGTTGCCGGGATCCCCGTTGAAGCCGAACTTGCTCGCGATGACGACGCGATCGCGCAGCCCGGCTTCGCGGATGAAGCGACCCAGCCACTCCTCGCTGGTCCCGGCGGTGTAGAGGTCGGCGGTGTCGAGGAAGTTGCCCCCGCGATCGACGAAGGCCCGGAATATCCGCCGCGCCTCCTCCTCCTCCGAACCCCAGCCCGAAACGGTCCCGAAGGTCATGGTCCCGAGGGCCAGGCGGCTCACCCGCAGTCCCGTGTTGCCCAGCGTGTAGTAATCCATGGTCATCCTCCTGCGACGCGAAGGACCCGACTCGCGTCCCGCGCGCTCGACAGGAGCATCATAGCAATCCCCGGGCCGGACCCGGTTCGGTCCGGGGCTGCCGGAGGCGCTCAGAAGGTGTGGCGGATCGGCGGACTGACGGCGACCACCTGACCGGCCCAGAGGACGGCCATGAAGAGATCACCGGTCACCCCCGGCGAGACCCAGGAAGGGATCACGAACCGGTAGCGCCCTTGACCGTCGAGCGTGACGTGAAAGGGATGCGTGCCCTGGGGCTGCCAGATCGAGAAGTAGGTGGCGAAGTCCGGAACGATGCCGCCGAAGGGACCGGCACCGGGCGGCAGCGAGACGTTCGCCGAGAAGATGTTGTAGATCTCGCCGTAGGGCCAGGCGCCGGCCTGGCAGTCGAGCAGCCAGTCGCCGTTCGTACCCCAGGGCGTGATGGTGACCTGCGCCGGACCGGAGGCCTGAGGGATCGGCGTTCCGGGCGTGAACTTGACGTCGTCGAAGTAGCCGCGTGAGGGCAGCGACCCGTCGATGCCGTTGCCGATCGCAAGGCGCAGGGTGAAGACCGTCTGACTCGTCGCGTTCGGAAACTTCGACGGGATGTCCACCGAGACGTGCTTGATCCCGGTCGAGGGCATCGGGCTTCCGGTCAAGGTCTGCTGATAGAGCACCGAGGTCGTGGGGAAGCTCGCGTGATTGTCGAGGTAGCGCAGGTTGAGCCAGCTCGTGCCGTCGCCCAGATCGACGCTGAGGAAGTCCCGGTAGGCGCTCAGGAGCTGCTCGTTGCAGAGGAAGACGACGTCCAGTTCGAGGGTCGTGTTGCTGCCGGAGAGCTGGAAGGACTCGGCCACCCAGACGACATTGCTCGGCGGATTGCCGAAGCCGCCGGGATTGGTCGGCGCGGTCGCCGCCGAAGAACCCTGGCCGCTGAAGGTGAGCCACCTCTGGCCCTGCACGGGCATCCCGCCGTCCACGCCCCCCGACGCATCGCGCTGGACGGCATCGACGGCGCTCACCTGGCTCCAACCGCTGATCGCGCCGGGGCTCGGCGGCGGACTCTCGAAACCGCCGTTGCCGATCTGCGGCACGCCGGAGAGGAGGAGGATGAGGAGGGCGAGAGCAAGAGCCGGGACGATGATGGGACGCATGGACGACCTCGCGACGATGAAATCCAGGGACCCAGTATCGCCTTGAGAGCCGATCTACCCCTTGGAAATATATATGCATATCGACCGGTTGCCGACCGGCCTTTGACTCAATCCCCGGTTCGGAAACGATTTGGCGACGCCTTGATGGGTCGGGGGGGCCTGCTTATACTCCCCGACCTCCATCGGAGGATCCTGGAGACCGACGGGACGCCCTGACAGCAAGTCCCGACCGACAAAGGACTTGAACCATGAAGAAGCGAATCCGCAAGAGCAACCTCAAGCGCGTCCGCAAGGTCGGCTTCCGGGCGAGGCTGAAGACCCGAGGCGGTCGCGCCATCCTCCGCCGCCGTCGCCGCATCGGCCGCCGCCTGACGCCGCTCAACAAGTAGCCGCGTCCGCAACGCACAGGGAAGCCGCATCGATCCCCGGATCGACGCGGCTTCTTCATGCCCGCTTCCCTCTCCCCGCCCGCGGCCGGTCGCGATCCAGGAGCGCCTCAGGAGCGCCCCTCCGACAGAGCGGCCTTCTTCACCGCCCACGAGCTTCGAAGGCCGGCCCGTCGGGCCGGCACCCCGCCCGCGAGAAACGAGCAAGGCCCGGAACGAGCGTTCCGGGCCTTGCTGATCGATCTGTCGGATCGCGGGGCCCCGCCCCGCGGACTCAGGCGGAGATGTCGAACTTCGCGAGGAATTCGGCGTTGCTGGCCGTCTTCTCCATCCGCTCGATCAACAGGCGCATGGCCTCGGTGGGCTTGAGCTGGTTGAGCACGCGGCGCAGGAGATTCACCTTCTTGAGCACCTCCGGATCGAGCAGCTTCTCCTCCTTGCGGGTGCCCGACATGCTGATGTCGATGGCGGGGAAGATCCGGTTGTTGGCGAGCTGACGCGAGAGCATCAGCTCCATGTTGCCCGTGCCCTTGAACTCCTCGAAGATCACCTGATCCATGCGCGAGCCGGTCTCGACCAGCGCGGTCGCGATGATCGTGAGACTGCCGCCGTCCTCGACGGTTCGCGCGGCGCCGAAGAAGGCCTTCGGCTTGGCGAGGGTCTTGGCGTCCACGCCGCCCGACATGATGCGGCCCGAGTGCTTGGTCTCGTTGTTGTAGGCGCGACCGAGGCGGGTGATCGAATCGAGCAGGCAGACGACGTGATGGCCGGCCTCGAGAAGGCGCTTCATCTTGTCGAGCACGAGCTCCGTCACGCGCACGTGATTCGCGGTGCCCTCGTCGAGGCAGCTCGCGATGACCTCGGCCTTGGTGTTGCGCTTCATGTCGGTGACCTCCTCGGGACGCTCGTCCACGAGAAGGATGATCACCCTCGTTTCCGGATCGGACTCGATGATGGCGTTGGCCATCTTCTGCATGATCACGGTCTTGCCGCTTCGGGGCGGCGCGACGATGAGGGCCCGCTGACCGCGGCCGATCGGCGTGAGCAGATCGATGATCCGCATGGAGATGTCCGGCTCCTCGCCGGTCTCCAGGTGGAAGCGCTGGAAGGGATCACAGGCGATGAGGTTCTTGAAGGGCACCTCTTCGGCATGCGACTCCGGGGCACGCTCGTTGATGCTGTGAATGCGGATCAGGGTCGGCTTCTGACCGCGCTTGCGCGCCGGCGCCACGTCACCCTCGATCATCGAACCGGCGCGGATCTTGTACTGGCGCACGAGGTTCGCGGGAACGTAGACGTCCCCTTCGTTCGCGAGGTAGTAATTCTCGCTGAAGCGGAGGAAGCCGAAGCCCTCGTTCATCAGCTCGAGGAGACCGGTCTTGCGCTCGAGGAGTTCCTCGGGAACGTCCTGGAGATCCTCCTCGGGACCGCGGCGCTTGTTCCGCCGGTTGCGGTTGTTGCGCCGCTTCTTGCCGCGATTGCCGCCATCGCCGCCGCCGCGGTTGCCGTCCTTCCCGCGATTGCCGTCCTTGCTGCGGTTGCCGTCCTTGTCACGACCGGCCTGACCGCCGGGATCGCCCTGCCCGTCCGGGCGAGGCTGCTGCTGGGGCTGGCCGCCCTCGCCGCGATCCTTGTTGTTGCGCGAGCCGCGGCGACCGCGACCGCGCCGGTTGCGCGAGCGGCCTTCCCGGTCACCACCGCCCTGCGGGGTGTCCTCGGACTTGCTTCGTTCGCGCTTGCTTTGTTCTGCTGTGGGTTCGTCTGGAGTCACGCTCGTGCCGGACTCCGCAATCGACCGGAATACCCATGGGGGCTGCCGGTGGACGGTGTCCGCCTCGTGAAGGTTTCATCGATCCTCGCGGACCGACCTGGGCTGTCGAAAGATGCCCTCGGGGCATCGGACAATGAGCGGCGCGATTTCACGCCTCGCCCCCGCGCCGCTGGCGATCCCGTTCAAATCGGGATCACGATGGTGTCGCGCGGGAACTCTCGAGGACCGGCCCTTCGGGGCCTGATCCGGTTCATCGGTGGAACGGATCGACTGACGCCGGGGAGAGATGGTCTTTCCGGGGCATCCGGGATCGCGTTTCCGGCCATCGCGCGGGCCCTTCCCTCGGTTCCACCCGGGGCCCTCTCGGCGTTCCGGAGGCCCCGTGGCCTCCGTCATCGGCGCTGCGATGTCTTCCCTATAACCCACATGCCCGTTCGGGCTCAAGGGTAAAAAGGAAGGCAAGTTCCGCCGACGTCATCTGGATATGCCCGCGCGGCAAGGACTTGGAGCCGATCCCTCGCTCAGGCCGGCACCTGATCGGCGCGCTTGCGCAGCTTCGGATCGAGCGCGACCTTGCGCAGGCGGATCGTCTTCGGGGTCACCTCCACGAGCTCGTCGTCCTCGATGTACTCGAGGGCCTCCTCGAGGCTGAAGAGCCGCGGCGGCGCCGTGAGCAGCTTCTTGTCCGATCCGGAGGCCCGCATGTTGGTGAGCTTCTTCTCCTTGCAGACGTTGACGTCGATGTCGTTGTCCTTGGAGTGCTCGCCCACGATCATGCCGCGATAGACCTGGACCTGGGGGCTGATGAAGAAGGAGCCCCGATCCTTGAGGTTGAAGAGCGCGTAGGCGACGCCGACGCCGGCCTCCGAGGAGATCATCACGCCGTTGGGCCGACGCGGGATGGTCCCCTTCCAGGGCGACCACTCCTTGAAGATGTGGCTCATGCTGGCCTCGCCGGCCGTGAGGTTGAGCAGCCTCGTCTTCAGGCCGATCAGGCCGCGGGCGGGGATCGTGAACTCGATCTGGGTCAGGCCCTCGCGCGATTCCATGTTGACCATCTCGCCGCGCCGCTTGCCCGTCTCCTCGATGACCTTGCCGCAGCTCTGGTCGGGGCAGTCCACGATCAGCGTCTCGATCGGCTCGTGCTTGTGCCCGTCGATCGTCTTGGTGATGACCCGGGGTTTGCCGACGGCGAACTCGAAGCCCTCGCGGCGCATGTTCTCGATCAGGATGCCGAGGTGGAGGACTCCGCGGCCCGAGACGTTGAAGACCTCGGCGCGATCGGTGTCCTCGACCCGGAGCGCGACGTCGCGCTCGAGCTCGCGCAGGAGCCTGGAGCGGAGCTGCCGCGAGGTCACGAACTCTCCCTCCTGCCCGGCGAAGGGGCTGTCGTTGACGCGGAAGATCATCGAGAGCGTGGGCTCATCGACGTTCGGGCAGTCGATCGGATCGATGTGTTCGGGGTCGCAGAGCGTGTCGCCGATCTCGACCTGGTTGATGCCCTCGAGGGCGACGATGTCGCCGGCGATCATCTCGTCCCGCTCGGCCTTGCCCAGTCCCTCGAAGGTCATGACCTTCTTCGGGGAGCAGGGGAAGTTGTTGCCGCCGCGCTTGTGCAGGGTCAGGCGCTCGCCGCGACGGACGCGACCGCGGAAGATCCGGCCGATCGCGACCCTGCCGGTGAACTCGCTGTACTGGACCGAGGTCACCAGCATCTGGAAGGGACCGTCGGGGTCGCCCTCGGGCTGGGGCACGTGCTTCACGATCGTCTCGAGCAGCGGCCTGAAGTCCATGTTGCCGTCGTCGTACTCGTAGCGGGTGTAGCCCGAACGACCGGAGGCGTAGATGACCGGAAAGTCCAGCTGGTCGTCGTTGGCGCCGAGGGCCAGGAAGAGCTCGAAGACCTCGTCCAGCACCTCGTGGGGCCGCGAATCGGGGCGGTCGATCTTGTTGACCACGACGATCGGCTTGAGGTTCAGGTCGAGGGCCTTGCGCAGGACGAAGCGCGTCTGCGGCATCGGCCCCTCGTAGGCATCGACGAGGAGCAGGACGCCGTTGGCCATCTTGAGGACGCGTTCGACCTCGCCGCCGAAGTCGGAGTGACCGGGGGTGTCGATGACGTTGACCTTCACGCCCTCGTACTGAACCGAGATGTTCTTCGAGAGGATCGTGATCCCGCGCTCCCGCTCCAGATCGTTGCTGTCCAGCACGCAGGCGTCGTGGTGCTGGTTGGCGCGGAAGAGCCCCGCCTGCTCGATCATGCCGTCGACGAGCGTGGTCTTGCCGTGGTCGACGTGGGCAATGATGGCGACGTTACGGATCTGCATGGAGTGGGTCCGGTGTTCGGGAAATCGGGCCGGGATCGTTCTTGGTGGTTCGCCCCTGGGATCGGCGCCAAGTTAGCAAGGGCGCGGAGACGCCTTCAAGACGGCCCGCGGCGCGGAAACGCGGGATTCGGCCCCGGAGACGGGCGCCGCGAGCGCCGTCCGGTACGGGCCCGGGGCTCGGATCGGCGGCCGCTCAGGGCAGGAGGAGCTTCATGCAGAACAGCGACCCGCCCGACTTCAGGAACTCCGAGCTCGGGAGCGCTCGGGTCCGGTAGCCCTGGAGTTCGAGCAGCGCCCGGGTCTTCGGGCAGGTCTCCTCCACCAGGACGAGGCCGGACGGACAGGCGACGGCGTTGCAGGCCAGGCCGATCTCCGCCTCCTCCGGCGCCGGCACGAGCACCAGATCGAAGAGCCTCTCGAGCAGCTCGCGCGAGGGCTCGGTCAGGGCATCCGGCCAGGCCAGGACCCGGCTCGAGTCGAGCGGGCAGACGCAGGTGTCGAGGTGGTAAAAGGTCTCGCCGGCCAGCTCCAGGACCGCCACCGGCATGCCGAGCAGCTCCGGAAGACCGTCCAGGGCCCGACGGCTCGTGCGCGGACCGACCCCGGCCAGGCAGAAGCGGCGCCCCGGCACGAGCAGCAGATCGCCCGCGCCCTCCAGGCTCTCGTCCGGGCCCAGCTCGACCTCGACCACCTCGATCCCGTGGCGGCGGTGGAAATCGGCCACGATCTCGGCCTCGGGTCGCCGCTCCGGCGCCCGCATCCGGGACTTCAGGGCCCGGACGCGACCGCGAGCGTCACGGAAGACCAGGGACTGGTTGGCGGTGAAGACGAGATCGGGCAGATCGTCCTCGGCGGGCAGCACCCGGACCTCGAGGCCCTCGGCCGCGAAGCTCGCGCGCAGTTCCTCCCACTGGCTCCGGGCGAGATCGGGATCGACCTGCTTCAGGCGGCCCTCGGCGTCGGCCATGTGGGGGTTGATGACGTAGGCGATGCGGAAGGCGGCCGGATCGGCCATCAGGACCGCCGTCTCCGGCTCTCGAGGCGGCAGGGCGTCGAGGCGGAAGTCGGCGGGAAGATCGGCGACCGAGCTGATGAGGACGGGTTCCATGGCGTCGAAGCTCCGCGGTTTTGACCGGGCGATGACCTTCATAAGATCCCGCTCGCGCCGCGCCGGCGCAA
>JBFIHP010000075.1:0-9115 GCA_041601735.1 Planctomycetota bacterium
CACCCTGGCCGCCCTGGCCGAGCTCGGAGACGAGTCGGTAGCGGCCGATGCTGCGCTCCGGGGCCCCGGCTTCCCGCCTGCCTCGATCGGAGATGATCGTCTCGTCGGATCTCGAGTCCAATCCCTCTCGGTCTCCGGTCCGGTCCTCCGGTCGTTCGATCGGTCGGGTCTCGTCGTCGGCGTTCGAGGGGGTCACGGCGGGCTACCTATGCAGGATCGGAAGCGTGATTAGAGGGCGGCATGCCGGCGGCGTCAAGGACGAGGACGAGGGCGTGCCGCCGGTCGCGACGAGGGTCACGGCGAGGCGCTCGAGGTCGCCGCTGCGAGAATCGGGCGAGTTGCCGCCGCGGAGCGCCACCCGCGCGTGGGCGGCGTCATGGTTGAAGCTGCCGCCGCGGTACACGCGGGAGGTCGAGGAGCGGGGATCGTCGCGTAGCCCCCGGCGGGGCGGGCCTCCCTCGTGTACTTGCTCCAGCCGTCCTGACCCTCCCCGTCTTCCTCTTCAGCCGGGCCGACTTCGGAAAGGTCGAGCCGAGGGTCGAGGGTTCGAGCCCCTTCCGAAGCGCTGGATGTGAGTGAAGCCCTGTCGGGCCCATGCCGACAGGGCTTCCTTCGTTTCTCGGGGTCGAGCGGGCTACTTGTCGGCGTCGAGTTCGCGCTGGAGGGCCTCGGCCGCCTCCTCGACGTTGTCGGCGTCGATCGTCTCTTCCGCCTTCTTCTCGAAGCCCTCGCGGGCCGCGTCGGCATCGAACTCGATGGTCTCGCCGCCGTCGAGCGGCTCCGTCGCGGACTCCTCCTCGCCGCCGCAGGCCGCGAAGAGCGTGAGGGCGCCGGAGAGCGCCGCGACCGCCATGACGCGTCCGAACTTCGGGTATCTCATCGTCATTCCTTCCCCTTCTTGCCGCCCTTGCGCCGGCCGTCGTCCTTCTTTCTGCCGGCCTCGGTCGGGTCGTCGCGTTCGCGGCCGCGTTCCCTGTCCATCTCCTTCCGCTCGCGGGTCTCTCCGTCCCGGCCGCGCCCCTGGCCCTTCTCCCGGTCCTTCTTGCCGCCGGCTCCGGACCGGTCGTCGCGTTCGCGCTCCTTGTCCTTCTCCTTCCGCTCGCCGGTCGCGTCGTCCCGGTCGCGGCCCTTGTCCTTCTCCCGGTCCTTCTTGTTGCCGGCCCGGGGATCGTCGTCGCGGTCGCGGTCCTTGTCCCGATCCCGGCGCTCGTTCGCCTCGCCCTTCTCGCCCGGGCCCTTCTGGCCGCGCCCGGCCCTACCGGTCTCGGACTTGCGCTGGATGCGCTCCAGGGCACGGGCGTGGCGCTCCTCTTCCTGGGCGCGCATCTTGCGGGCATTCTCGAGCAGCTTCTCGTTGCCCTTCTCGGCGGCGAGCTCCTCGATCCGCTCGATCTTCGCCCGGCGCTCGAGGTGCTTCTCCAGCTCGGCCTTCTCGGCCTTGCCGACCCGGGACTTGCCTTGCTTCGACCTCTCCTCGCCGCCGCGCCGGCCGTCGTCGTCGCGCTGGCGACCATCGGGACGCTCGGCGCCCCGGCGGCGCTCACCGGCCTCGCGGGCCTCGCCGGAGTCGCGGCGCTTCTCGGCTTCACGGGTCTCGCCGGAATCCCGGCGCTTGCCGGCCTCGCGGGTCTCGCCGCCGTTGCGTCGTTCGCCGGACTGGGGCGCGGCGGCGGCCTGCAGGGGCGCGAAGAGGACGAGGGCGAGCGTGAGGGCGCCGAGGGCGGCGCCGTAGCGACTGGGGGTCATGTCGGTTCTCCTGCGATCGGGGCGAGGGTTCAGGGTCCTGATAGAGGACCCTGCGGCGGCCTTTCAGGATATCAGGCCCGGCCTCGCCCGTCTGCGGGCTCCCCATCATGAGACGACCCCTCCGGCCGGGAGGCCGGAGGGGTCGATGCCGGCGGCCGGAAGTCGAGGCCACGCCGGAGGAGGAGGACTCAGAAGTTGACGGTCATCTGGAAGTAGATCCAGTCGGTGTCCGGGCTGTCGCCGGTGTCCTCGACGTAGTCGCCGGCGAAGAAGTGCGAGTAGCCGAACCAGAGGGCCGTGGCCTCGTCGAGCTGGTACTTGGCGTGGATGTCGAGCTCGTAGCCCACCTCGTTGCTGACCCCGCCGCCGACCCGGCGGATGGGGGTTCCGGCGGCGCCGTACCAGGCGTCGGTGTCGGAGTCGAGCAGGAAGGCGTGGACCGCGACCTCCATCCAGAGATCGGCGGTCGGCTTCGCGCTCACCTTGACCGCGAAGTCGTGGCCGTTGCGCCAGGCGAAGATGTCCAGGAAGCCCTGGTAGGCGTGGCCGAAGGGGAAGAGGGGATCGAAGGTCTCGTAGTCGCCGTCGGTCGGGTCGTCGTCGCCGGAGGCGAAGGTCCACTCGGCGCCGATCCGGAACTTCCAGTCGCTGTCGAAGGTGTAGCCGGCGAGGAGCGACCAGGCGTAGGCGGTCACGTCGTCGGACGAGCGCTCGCCGGTCTGGAAGACGATCTCGAGGGCGTAGTCGAAGCCCTCGGTCTTGCCCTTGAAGCGCAGGCCGATGGTCACGTCGTCGAGGTCGCCGAGCGAGCCGGTCTCGGAGATGAAGATGCCGGTGTCGAAGCCGCGATAGAAGAGATAGAGATCGATCTCGTGGCGCTCGATGCCGGTGTAGTGGAAGTAGACGCCGGCGAAGTAGTGGTCGTCGCCGGCCTCGCCGCCCGCGATCGGGCTGCCCTCGACCACGTTCATGGCGAAGAGGTCGAGCTGGAAGGTCTCGCCCCGCCACCAGGTCCGGACGCCGTCGAAGGCCCGGCCGACCGGATGCCAGTCGAGGGGGCTCACGAGGCGTTGATCGCCGTACTGGAGCTCCTGCCGCCCGACCCGGAAGGTCCAGTCGTGGCCGAAGACGTTCTCGTAGTCCACGAAGGCCTGGTGGATATCGACGCCCTCGAGGTCGCCGACCGGGGAGCCTTCCTCACCCCAGAGGCGCGAGTCCTGGAGCTGCACGAAGGCGCGGACGTTCTCGACGATGCGGAAATCGCCGTGGATCCGGGTACGCTGGATCACGAAATCGACGTCGTCGTCCTCGGCGCCGCTGTAGCTCTTGACCGAGCGGTACTCGCCGCGCAGGCGCAGCTGACCGCCGAAGTCCACGGCCTCCGAGCGCGGCGCGGCGGCGTTGGCCGTGTCGTAGGCCAGACCGTTGAGCAGGGTCTCGATCTCGGAGTCGACCTGGTCGCCGCTCTCGTAGTCGCGCAGGCGCGCTTCGAGTACCTTGATCTTCGCGTCACGGGAGGCGGCCTGGTCCTCCAGGCGTCTGAGGCGTTCGATGAGGGCTCCGCGGTCCTCGTCCTGCGCCGGGAGGGCCGCGGTGAGGAGCAGGCCCAGGGTCGAGGTGATGAGCAGGGCGCGCGTGATGGCTGTCATGGGGATCTCCGATTCCTTGAACTTGTGCGGCAAGAGCAAGTTTTGCGCCAAGTCCCGCGCGGATCGTCACTTTGATCACCGGTGGTTTTGACAGGCCGTCCGGCACAAAACTTGTATGAGGCGGACAAGTTTGCGGGGGAGTCCCCGAGGAGGAAACAGATGACTGGACGGAACGACCAGGATCGACCCGATCCCGGGACCGGAGTGGACGAGCGCCGGGGATTCCTCGGCCGATTCTCGGGCCTGGCGATGTCGGTCGGCCTGATCGGCGGCTACGGCGCCTTCGGCGTCATCGCGGCGCGCTATCTCTATCCGGCGTCGGGCGACCCGAAATCCTGGTTCTTCGTGGCGGTGCTGAAGGAATTCAAGCCGGGAACGTCGATCCTCTACCGGGCGCCGAGCGGGGCGAAGATCAACATCACCCGCCGCGGACCTGGGGAGAATCTCGCAGACTTCTCGGCCCTGTCGTCGGTCTGCCCCCACCTCGGCTGTCAGGTGCACTGGGAGGCCGTGAACAACCGCTACTTCTGTCCCTGCCACAACGGCGCCTTCGATCCCGAGGGCGTGGCCACGGCCGGACCGCCGAAGGAGGCGGGGCAACGGCTCTCGTCCTTCCCCCTGAAGATCGAGAAGGGCGTGCTCTACATCGAGGTGTCCACCCTCGAACTCGCCGAGCTCGAGCAGGCCGACGAGGCCCCGACGGGCCCGGGCCAGGACCCCTGCCTGTTCCAGCGCTATCCGGCGCGGGAGGTCTGATCATGGGCGTGGTCGCACGATGGATCCAGGATCGGCTGCCGATCGACCAGAAGAAGCTCCGCGAGCTCACCAACGAGCCGGTGCCGAACCACCTCAAGCGCTGGTGGTTCTGTCTGGGCGGTACGCCGGCCTATCTCTTCGTCATCCAGATCATCACCGGCATCCTCCTGGCCTTCTACTACGAGCCCTCGCCCAAGACCGCCTACGAGTCGGTGAGCTACATCACCGAAGAGGCGGCCTTCGGCTGGTACATCCGCTCGATGCACAAGTGGGCCGCGACCTTCATGGTCGCCGCCGTGATCCTCCACCAGATGCGGGTCTACTTCACCGGCGCCTACCGGAAGCCGCGCGAGATCAACTGGATGGTGGGCATGCTGCTCCTCATCTGCACGCTGACCATCGGCTTCACCGGTTACAGCCTGGTCTACGAGCAGCTGAGCTTCTGGGGGGCCAGCGTCGGCGCCAACATCGCCGACAGCGTCCCCCTCGTGGGCCCGCTCATCAAGAACATGATGCTGGCCGGCGAGAGCTACAACGAGCGGACCCTGCCGCGCTTCTTCATCATGCACGCGGCGATCCTGCCCATCACGATGATCGTCCTCCTGTTCATCCACATCACGATCATCCGGATGCAGGGCGTGACCGAGTTCGGCGCGACCGAGGAGGAGGAGAAGAAGACCTTCAACTTCTTCCCCGACCATCTCTACACCGAGATCATCATGGGGCTCTCCCTGATGATCATCCTGAGCGCGCTGGCGACCATCCTGCCGGCCGAGATGGGGCCTCGAGCCGATCCCAACACCACCCCCGAGGTCATCAAGCCCGAGTGGTTCTTCTACGTGATGTTCCGCTGGCTCAAGCTCTTCTCGGGCACGGTCGCGGTCATCAGCACCGGCTTCATCGTCTTCGTCATGTTCATGTGGCCGTTCATCGACGCGGCCATACGCAAGTACACGCGCGCCAAGGAAGCCTCCGTCTGGATCGGCATCCTCGGCGTCCTGGCCATCATCGCCTTGACCGTCTGGGAAGCGGCGGTCGCGCATTGAAGAGAGGGAACACATGTCTCTGACAGCCAAGCAAGTCATCATCTCGATCCTCGGGATTCTCTTCCTCGCGTCGCTGGTCTTCGTCCAGTGGGTCGAGGTCGAACGCCGGGCCGAGGAGTCGGGTCGCGCCGAGAAGACGATCCACGTCCCGGATGCCAGCAAGCGCTGCGTCGACTGCCACGAGCAGAAGACGCCGGGGATCATCGGGCACTGGAAGGGCAGCACCCACGCCGAGAAGGGCGTGGGCTGCATGGAGTGCCATCAGGCGCAGAAGGGCGAACCCGATGCCTACCTGCACGAGGGCGCGATGATCGCGACGATCGTCACGCCGCTCGACTGCGCGCGCTGCCACAACGACGTCTACGAGGAGTTCTCGGGGAGCCATCACGCCAAGGGCGGCAACATCCTCGCCTCGCTCGACAACTTCCTCGCCGAGGTCGTCGAAGGGCATCGCGAGGGGCCGAAGGACGCGCCCGAATACGCCTTCAATCCGCACAGCCCGACGCCGGGGCGGGGCGACCTCGACATGGCGAACGGCAAGGCGAGCGCCATTCTCGGCTGCCTCCAGTGCCACGGCTCGAAGGTCGCTCTGACCGGCACCGACGGCAAGTCGATCACCGTCGACGACCTCAAGCCCGGCAAGGACGGCCTGCCGACCAACAAGGACGCGCTGGCCCGCATCGCCAAGGACGAGAACGGCAAGCCGAAGTTCGACTTCGGCACCTGGCCGAACACCGGCATCGGCCGGCTCAACCTCGACGGCTCGCGCGGCTCCTGCTCGGCCTGCCACAGCCGCCACGACTTCTCCCCGCGCCGCGCGAGGCAGCCCGAGAACTGCGGCAAGTGCCACCTCGGCCCCGATCACCCGCAGAAGGAGATCTACGAGGAGAGCAAGCACGGCGTCGCCTTCCGCGACCTGAAGGACAAGATGAACCTGGATGCGGACGACTGGGTCCTGGGCGAGGACTACTCCGCGGCCCCGACCTGCGCGACCTGCCACATGTCGGGTCACCTCAAGAACGACGGCAAGATCACCCACGATCCCGGCAAGCGGATCTCCTGGACCAACCGGCCGCCGGTCAGCCTGGTCATGGACACCGACGCCGACGGCAAGGTGATCACCGAGACCGACCCGGCGAAGCGCGCCGCGATGATCGCCGACGGCTGGGAGGACAAGCGTAACCGGATGAAGGACGTCTGCTCGCACTGCCACACGCCGGACTACGTCAACGCCTTCTACAGCCAGTACGACGACTTCGTGCAGCTCTACAACGAGAAGTTCGCCAAGCCCGGCAAGGCGATCATGGCTGCCCTCGGCGCCCAGGGCCTGACGACCAAGACCCAGTTCGACGAGAAGATCGAGTGGACCTGGTTCTACCTCTGGCACCACGAGGGACGTCGCGCTCGCCACGGCGCCTCGATGATGGCGCCGGACTACGCCCACTGGCACGGCATGTACGAGGTGGCGGAGCGCTTCTACATGGAGCTGATCCCCGAGGCGCTCGAGATCTGCCACCACGCCGAGGAGACCGGTAAGACCGCCGAGGCCGCCGCCGTTCGCGCCGTGATCGACGAGATCCTGGAGCGTCCGGAGCACAAGGACAGGATGCGCAAGAATGACTGACATGAACCGCAGGGGTTTCCTCGGCGCGCTCGGACTCATCGGCGCCGGGACCATCATCACGGGTTGCGGCGATGCCGAGGGCAAGGGCGAAACCGGAGTGGACGAGAAGGCCAGCCTTCCGACCGACCTCAGCTGGGACAAGGCGCCCTGCCGCTACTGCGGCACCGGCTGCGGCGTCGAGGTCGGTGTCGACACCAAGGGCAAGGTCAGGGCCGTGCGCGGCGACCTGAAGAACCCGGTCAACCGGGGCCTTCTCTGCGCCAAGGGCTACCACCTGCCCGGCCTGCTCTACGGAGCCGATCGTCTCACCCACCCGCAGCTTCGCCAGAAGGACGGCAGCCTGAAGACGATCTCCTGGGACGAGGCGCTCGACCTGATCGCGAAGAAGTACCAGGAGGCGCTCGACCAGCACGGTCCCGCGTCCGTGAGCATCTACGGCTCGGGACAGTGGACGGTCTTCGACGGCTACGCGGCGACCAAGTGGTTCCGCGGCGGCCTCAGGAGCAACAACGTCGAGCCGAACGCGCGTCTCTGCATGGCGAGCGCGGTCATGGGCTTCATGACCCAGTTCGGCTCCGACGAGCCCATGGGCTGCTACGAGGATCTCGAAGCCGGCGACGACTTCATCCTCTGGGGCAACAACATGGCCGAGATGCACCCGGTGCTCTACTCGCGCATCCTCGAGTCGAAGCGGAAGCGGCCTTCGGTGCGGATCATCGACATCGCCACGCGCCGGACCCCGACCTCGGATCTCGCGACCGCCTACATCGAGATCAAGCCCGGGACGGACCTGGCACTGGCCAACGGCATCCTGCATCTGATCGTGAAGAAGGGGCGGGTAGACGAGTCCTTCGTCAACGAGAACGTCGCCTTCCTGCGCGGGATCGAGGACATCGACAAGGTCGGTTACGGCGCCTTCGGCGCCGAGGCCGAGCACTACACCTTCAAGGACGAGGCCAGGCCCTCGAGCTTCGCCGAGCTGAAGACCTTCCTCGAGGACTACACGCCCGAGAAGGTCTCCGCCATCACCGGCGTGCCGGTGAAGCAGATCGAGATGCTGGGCGACATCTACGGCGACCCGCAGAAGGGCACCGTGAGCCTCTGGTGCATGGGCGTGAACCAGCACGTCCGCGGCACCTGGATGAACAACCTGATCACCGACCTGCACCTGATCACCGGCAAGATCTGCAAGCCCGGATCGAACCCTTTCAGCCTCACGGGACAGCCCTCGGCCTGCGGCACGGCCCGCGAGGTCGGCACGCTCTGCAACCGCCTGCCGGCCGACATGGTGGTCAACAACCCGGAGCATCGAGCCAAGACCGAGAAGATCTGGAAGCTCGAGGCCGGGACCATCCCGGACAAGCCGGGCTACCACACCGTCGATCTCTTCCGCGCCCTCGTGCGCGGCGACGTCAAGGTCATGTGGGTGCAGACCACCAATCCCTGGGTGTCGATGCCGAACCTGAACCGATGGAAGCGCGACTTCGACGACGATCGTTTCGTGATCGTCAGCGACATCTATCCCACGCCCTCGACCGAGGCCGCGAACCTCATCCTGCCCGCGGCGGCCTGGATCGAGCGCGAGGGCGTCTTCGGCAACACCGAGCGTCGAACCCAGCAGTGGAACAAGATGATCGACCCGCCGGGCGAGGCCCGCGAGGACGCCTGGCAGATCATGGAGGTCGCGCGCCGCATGGGGATGGGCCACCTCTTCCCCTGGCCGAAGGACGACTGGCACGAGGCCATGTTCGAGGAGTACCGCAGCTTCACGCTCGGCGTCGGCAAGGACCTCGCCTCCTACCAGCAGCTGAAGGAGGAGCGCGGCATGCTCTGGCCGGTCGTCGACGGCAAGGAGACGCGTTACCGCTACACGGCCGGGCACGATCCCTACGTGAAGAAGAAGTCCGGCGCCCACTTCTACAAGGCCAAGAAGACCGACGAGAAGGCCGCCTTCTGGCTCAGGCCCTACCATCCGCCGGCCGAGTCGCCGGATGCCGAGTACCCGCTCTGGCTCACCACGGGTCGCGTCCTCGAGCACTGGCATACCGGTTCGATGACCCGCCGGACGCCGCAGCTCCATCAGGCCGTGCCGAAGGCCTTCGTCGAGATCCATCCCCGCGACGCGGCCGAGCTCGGCGTCGGCGACGGCAGCAAGGTGAAGATCTCCTCGCGCCGCGGTGAGCTCGTCCTCGAGGCGAAGATCGACGGCCGCGGGCGACCGCCGAGGGGGACGATCTTCATCCCCTTCTTCGACGAGGGCAAGCTGGCCAACGTCCTGACCCTCGACGCGATGG
>JBFIHP010000076.1:0-9110 GCA_041601735.1 Planctomycetota bacterium
GCGGTTACAACCGCTGCAACCTCTGCGGCAGGTCGCGCGCCTACTATCGCAAGTTCGGCATCTGCCGGATCTGCCTGCGCAACTTGGCACATGACGGCGTCATTCCGGGCCTGCGGAAGGCGAGCTGGTAAACACATTCGGTCGTCATCATGACCCCCGAGGGGGTCCGAGACGACCTGGCTTTGAACGAGGTATGTGAAGATGAGCATGACCGATCCCATCGCGGACATGCTGACCCGAATCCGGAACGCCAATTCGATCGGGCGCAAGCTCGTCGATGTTCCGCTGAGCAAGGTCAAGGTTGGCGTCGCCGAGGCCTTGAAGCGCAGCGGCTACATCCGCGACTTCAGACTGCTCGACGGCGAGCCGCGCGAGCGGTTGATCCGGATCGAGCTGAAGTACGGTCCCGACGGCGAGCACGTGATCAACGAGATCACGCGCTACAGCAAGCCGGGTCGGCGCGTCTACAGCGGCGTCTCCGAGCTGCCGAAGGTCCTGAACGGACTCGGAGTGGCGATCGTCAGCACCTCACGTGGCATCCTCAACGATGCCGAGGCGCGTGAACAGAACGTCGGCGGCGAAGTCCTCGCCACCATCTGGTAAGCGGAACGAACCATGTCGCGAATCGGCAAACAACCGGTCAAGCTGCCCTCAGGCGTCACAGCGGACGTCAAGGGCAACATGATCGTGGTGAAGGGCAAGAACGGCGAGCTCAAGCAGTCCTTCGAGCCCTACTACGTCAACATCAAGGTCGAGGACGGTAGCGTCGTCGTCGAGCGCAAGGGCGAGACCAAGCCCAGCCGCGCCCGGCACGGCCTCTATCGTTCTCTCGTCGCCAACATGGTCGAAGGCGTGACCAACGGGTTCAAGAAGACCCTCGACATCAACGGCGTCGGCTACAACGCCAAGGCCTCCGGGCAGAAGCTGTCTTTGAACATCGGCTTCTGCCATCCGGTGGAATTCGCGATGCCGAAGGACGTGAAGGTCGAGACCCCCACGAACACGCAGATCGTGATCACGGGGCCCGACAAGCAGGTCGTCGGCCAACTCGCCGCGAACATTCGCGGCGTTCGTCCGCCTGAGCCCTACAAGGGCAAGGGCATCAAATACTCGGATGAAGTCATCCGCCGTAAGGCCGGTAAGGCCGTCGGCGGCAAGTAAGGGAGGTGCGATAGATGGCTAACCGCATCCTCGTGAAGCGTCGCCGTTTCCAACGTCGGAAGCGTTCCGTGCGCAAGGACATCTTCGGCACCAAGGAACGGCCGCGTCTGTCGGTCTACCGCAGTGTTCAGCACATCTACGCCCAGATCATCGACGACAGCGAGGGGCGCACGATCTGCGCCAGCTCGTCCGTCGCGAAGGACGTGAAGGGCAAGCTGAACTATGGCGGGAACAAGGATGCCGCGAAGCTCGTCGGCGAGGACCTGGCCGCCAAGGCCCTGGCGATCGGCGTCGACAAGGTCGTCTTCGACCGCAACGGCTTCAAGTATCAGGGACGGCTGCAGGCACTGGCCGAAGCGGCCCGTGAGAAGGGACTGAAGTTCTGATGGCTCCTCCGAACAAGAATCAGGGCCGCGGACGCCGCGATCGCGAAGAGCAGCAGAGCGAGTTCATCGAGACCGTCGTCAAGATCAACCGCTGCGCTGCGGTCGTGAAGGGTGGTCGTCGATTCAGCTTCTCCGCGCTCGTGGTCGTCGGCAACGGCAAGGGCAAGGTCGGAGTCGGATTCGGCAAGGCGAAAGACGTCCAGGGCGCGGTCGAGAAGGGCACCAAGGAAGCCCGCCGCAGCATGCTCGACGTCTCGATCGCCGGCCACACGATCCCTCACGACATGACCGGCCGCTTCAGCTCGTCGGTGGTCAAGCTTCGTCCGGCCCAGAAGGGCCGCGGCGTCGTCGCCTGTGCGGCGGTTCGCGCCGTCGTCGAGAACGCGGGCATCCAGGACGTCGTGACCAAGTCGCTGGGCAACCCGAATCCGGTCAACCTGGTCAAGGCGACCATGGACGCCGTGACGCGCCTCCGTACTCGTGATCAGATCGAGGCGCTGCGAGGAGTCAAGCTGTCATGAATCTCTCCGATCTGAATGCCATTCCGCTGAAGCGGGACGCCAAGAAGCGCCTCGGTCGCGGCATCGGCAGCGGCACGGGCAAGACCTCGGGCCGCGGCATGAAGGGCCAGAAGTCCCGCGCCGGCTACAGCCGAAAGGTCGGCTTCGAGGGCGGCCAGATGCCGCTCTACCGTCGTCTGCCGAAGAAGGGCTTCACCAACGCGCTCTTCCGGGTGACCTACGACATCGTGAACACCGGTCAGCTGAACTCCTTCTCCGACGGCACCAAGATCGACATCGAGGTCCTGAAGGCGGCCGGCCTGGTGAAGAAGAACGCTCAGCGGGTCAAGGTTCTGGCCAAGGGCGCTCTGTCCAAGAAACTCCACATCGAGGCCGCGCGCTACAGCGCCACCGCCAAGCAGATGATCGAAGCTGCCGGCGGCCAGGCCGAGGAGATCTCTGCGCGATGAGCGGAACCGCCGCGTTTCTGAACATCTTTCGCCTGCCGGAGCTGAGGAAGAAGATCTTCATCACGCTCGGGCTGCTCTTCGTCTACCGCATCGGCTTCCACATCCCGCTTCCCGGCGTGGACGTGGCCGTCATGAACAACCTCACGGGAACCGGGTCCGGCAGCGATGTCCTGGGCCTGATGAACGTCCTCTCGGGCGGTGAGCTCCAGTGGCCGGTCGTCTTCTCGCTGGGGATCCTCCCCTACATCAGCGCGTCCATCATCTTCAGCCTCCTGGTGAAGGTCATCCCGCGCCTGGAGGAGCTGTCCAAGGAAGGACCCGCGGGCCAGCGAAAGATCAATCAGCTCACGCGGCTCGCGACCGTGCCGCTGTGCATCGTGCAGGGCATCGCCCTCTGCTTCACCACCTTCAAGCCGCGTTTCGGCCCGATCTCGGAGGCGGTCCAGCAGAACTACCCGATGGTGCCGATGCTGCACGAGGGCTTCTGGGCCGGCTTCGGCGGCATGGCGATGATCGTCATCGGCATGACCGCGGGCACGCTCTTCATCATGTGGCTCGGCGAGCAGATCACGGAGTACGGCATCGGCAACGGCGCCTCGCTGATCATCATGGCCGGCATCATCGCGGCTCTGCCCGCAGCGGCCAGCCGGGTCATCGGCGACGCCATCGAGGATCGCTCGCGAATCCTGACGATCGCGATGCTGATCGTCAGCTACCTGATCGTCGTGCTCACCGTCGTCCTCATCACCAAGGGCCAGCGCAGGATTCCCATCCAGCAGGCCAAGCTGATGAAGGGCCGCAAGCTCTACGGGGGCGCGAAGCACTACCTGCCGATCAAGGTGAACATGGCGAACGTCATGCCCGTGATCTTCGCCTCGTCGCTGCTGATGTTCCCGAACCTGATCGCAGGCGCCTTCCGCGATGCGGGCAGCGGTCCCTGGATCTCGCCCGGCGGTTTCGTCTACGTCGCGATCTTCGTCGTCCTGATCTTCTTCTTCTCCTTCTTCTGGACCTCGATGATGTTCCAGCCCCAGGAGATGGCGAACAACCTGAAGGAGTACGGCTCCTTCATCCCGGGCATCCGCCCGGGCCGCAAGACCGCGGACTTCCTCGAGAAGGTCATGACCCGCATCACGATCGTCGGCGCCGCATTCCTGGCGGTCATCGCGATCATCCCGACGCTGGTCACCAGCACGATGAACGTCGACTACATGACGGCGAGCTTCCTGGGAGGCACCGGCATCCTCATCGTCGTGGGCGTGGCCCTCGACCTGGTGGACAAGCTGAACGCCCATCTCGTGAGTCGCAACTACGACGGCTTCATGTCGGCTTCGGCCGCCAAGCGCGGCGCGCGCGGAGGCCGATGAGATGAAGCTGGTCTTCCTCGGACCTCCGGGCGCGGGCAAGGGCACGCAGGCCAAGCTGATCGCGGGCGAGAGGGGCTGGGCCCACATCTCGACCGGCGACATGCTGCGGGCTGCGGTCAAGGCCGGTACGCCCCTGGGTCTGAAGGCGAAGGCCATCATGGCGGCCGGGGAGCTGATCCCGGACGACCTCATGTGCGCGGTCGTCGCCGATCGCCTCGGTGAGGCCGACTGCAGGCCGGGCTTCATCCTGGACGGCTTTCCGCGGACCCGGGTCCAGGCCGACCAGCTCGACGAGACCCTGGCGGGACTGGGCATGGGCCTCGACCGCTGCGTCTATTTTCACATCGACACGGAGGTCCTGGTGTCCCGGATGACCGGACGCCTGACCTGCCGCGGCTGCGGGGCGAACTTCCACCGAGACGCGATTCCGCCCAGGAAGGCCGGGATCTGCGATCACTGCGGGGGTGAGCTCTACCAGAGGGCCGACGACCAGGAGGAGACGGTGCGCAACCGCCTCGAGGTCTACGAGCGCTCGACGGCCGAACTGATCGACTTCTATGCCGGCCAGGATCGCCTGACCCGGATCGATGCCGACGGCTCGGTCGAAGAAGTGGCGGCGAGGCTTGCCGCCGGTTTGGGGGATTCATAGAATTCCCGGCTCCGCTGCAGCCCGATCTCGGGCCAGAGGGGCTAAGTCATTTTGATCTCGATGGTTAGGTTCTTTCGGCCTGGCGGGTCGCCAGGACGACGAGATCCGTCCACGAGGGAAATCGAGAGCGGGAGTCGATCTCCCGACGCGAGGCTCAGCCATGAAGGTCAAGACATCGGTCAAGCGGATCTGCGAGAACTGCCGGATCGTCCGTCGTCGCGGCGTCGTCCGGGTCATCTGCAGCACGAATCCGCGTCACAAGCAGCGTCAGGGCTGAAGCCCCAGTAGAGGAAACAAGGCATGGCTCGTATTGCCGGTACGGACATCCCGAGCGACAAGAAGCTCAAGATCGCCCTGCGTTACGTCTACGGCCTCGGGCCGAAGCTGGCGATGGACCTTCTCGAGAGAGTCGGACTCAACCCCGAGATGAAGGCGCGCGACCTCAACGAAGAGGACGTGACCCGCATCAACGGCGAGCTCGAGAAGAACTTCTCCGTCGAGGGCCAGCTCCGTCGCCAGATCATTCAGAACGTCCAGCGACTGAAGGACATCCGCTGCTACCGCGGGTTGCGCCACATCCGCGGCCTTCCCGTTCGCGGTCAGCAGACCCAGTCCAACGCGCGCACCCGGAAGGGACCTCGCGTCACCGTCGCCGGCAAGAAGAAGTAAGGCTGAGGCACGAATCATGGCCAAGGGTCAGAAGAAGCGCATCAGGAAGAACGTGGTCAAGGGCATCGCCCACATCCAGGCCACCTTCAACAACACCCTGATCACCATCACCGACACCACCGGCGCCACCCTCTGCTGGGATAGCGCCGGTTCGATCGGCTACAAGGGTTCCCGCAAGAGCACCCCCTTCGCCGCGCAGCGCGCCGGCGAGCGGGTGGCCGACAAGGCCAAGAAGTTCGGCATGCGGGAGGTCGAGGTCTGGATCAAGGGCCCCGGCAGCGGTCGCGAGTCGGCCGTGCGTGCCCTTCGGGCGACGGGCCTCGAGATCAAGGCGATCCAGGACTGCACGCCCGTGCCCCATAACGGTTGCCGCCCGCGCAAGCGCCGTCGGGTCTGAGATACGAACAAGAGTAACGCCCGGGCCACGACGGCCTCGGCCCCAGAGATTGAGACGGATTCGCCATGGCGAGAATCACAGGACCGAAGTGTCGGCTTTGCCGGCGTGAAGGCTTGAAGCTCTTCCTCAAGGGAGAGCGCTGCTACACGGTGAAGTGCGCGGTCGATCGCCGCGGTACGCCCCCGGGCGTCCACACCTGGAGCCGTCAGCGCAAGTCCTCCTACGGACTGCAGCTGCGCGAGAAGCAGCGACTCAAGCGCATGTACGGAGTGATGGAACGTCAGTTCCGGATCTACTTCGCCCGCGCCACGCAGAGCAAGGGCAACACCGGCGCCAACCTCCTGCTCGAGGTGGAGCGCCGTCTCGACAATGTGCTGCGCCTCTCCGGTTTCGCGACCGGGCCCGGTGCCGCGCGCCAGATGGTCGGCCACGGTCACGTGATGGTGAACGGTCACCGTTGCGATCGTCCGTCCCGGCAGATCCGCGCGGGCGACGTGATCAAGGTCACGACGCACGAGCGCAAGCGCAAGCACATCGCTTCCCAGGCCGAGTCCACGAAGGCCTTCATGAACGATGCGCCCGCCTGGATGGAGGTGGACCGCGAGAAGCTGGAGATCAAGGTCCTCCAGCTGCCGACTCGCGAGCAGTTCCCCTTCGGGATCAACGAGCAGCTCATCGTCGAAGGCATGTCGAAGTAGTCGCAGCCCGACCGGACAGCACGCGGACACAGGCACTGGAGGAACAGCCCAATGCGTATCAGGTGGCGGAACCTCGAACTTCCGAACAAGGTCACGGTCGATCGTGACTCGCTCTCGGACACTTATGGCGTCTTCACGGTCGAGCCCTTCGAGCGTGGCTTCGGTCACACGATCGGCAACGGACTGCGTCGCGTTCTGCTGAGTTCCCTCGAAGGGGCGGCCGTCGTCTGGGTCAAGATCCCGGGCGTCGAGCACGAGTTCATGGCGATCGACGACGTCGTCGAAGACGTCACCGACATCGTCCTCAACCTGAAGAGCCTCAAGGTCGCCTATCTGGGCGACGACCCGATCAAGCTCACCATCGACGTCAAGAGGAAGGGCGCCGTCACGGCCGCCGACTTCGTCTGCGAGGCCGATGCCGAGATCGTGAACCCCGAACTCCACATCTGCACTCTCTCCAAGGAGAAGAAGTTCGCGCTGGAGGTCGAGGTACGCAAGGCTCGCGGCTACCTGACCGCGGAGGAAAACGAGTACGGTTCGGTGCGCGGCGCCTCCAAGTCCACCCGCAAGGACGTGGACCAGGAGATCGGCAAGATCTGGATGGATGCGAGCTTCTCGCCCGTCCTGCGCGTCCGCTACCGGATCGAGGACACCCGGGTCGGCAAGCTGACCGACTACGACAAGCTGCACATCGAGGTCTGGACCGACGGCACCGTCCGGCCCGACCAGGCCGTCGTCGAGGCCAGCAAGATCTACCGCAAGCACCTGAACCCCTTCGTCAGCTACGACGAGGCCGGGGGCGAGATGCCGGACACCGACGAGGTGCCCGAGCCCGAGCAGGAAGTGGCGTCCCAGGAGGAAGAGAACCTGGTCCGCATGCTCAATACTCCGATCGCGGAGCTGCACTTCTCGATGCGCTCATCGAACTGCCTCGAGGCCGAGCAGATCCGCACCGTCGGCGAGCTCGTCCAGCGCACCGAATCGGACCTCCTGAACGTACGCAACTTCGGCAAGACCTCGCTCAAGGAGATCGTCACCAAGCTCGAGGAGCTGGGACTGACCCTGGGCATGCAGGTGCCGCAGCAGACCTGAACCGGATCACCTACGGAAGAATCGAGTCATGAGACATCGTGTCGCCGGCCGCAAGCTGAACCGGAGCCCTTCGCACCGGAAGCGTCTCCTCCAGAACCTGGCCCTCCAGCTCTTCAAGCACGGCCGTATCGTCACCACGGTCGAGAAGGCCAAGGAGGCCCGGCCCTACGCCGAGAAGCTGATCACGCTCGCGCGCGAGAAGAATCTCAGCAACGTGCGTCGCGCCGTCGCGCTCCTGGGCAACCACCAGGATGCGAAGGACGTCGCCCGTCACCTCTTCGACAACCTCGCGCCGGCCTTCAAGGACCGTCCCGGCGGTTACACCCGCATCCTGCGGCTCTCCAACCGTCGCCTCGGCGACGGCGGCCAGCAGGCTCTCTTCGAGCTGGTGACCTACGCCCCGGCCGAAGCCGCGGCGGAGTGACCCTCATCCGGGGCCTCGGCTCCGGTCGAGCATCCGAGCGACCGTCGGGCGTGGGCCCCGGTCGGCGAGAATCCAGGCAAGGCGACGGTTGCATGACCGCCGCCTTGTTTCGTTTGCGCGGTCTCGACGAGGAGGCGCGCGGGGCAGGCCGGGGGAAGGGAGCGCAGACGCCATGAGTGCCACCGTCATCATCGTCGGCGCCTCGTCCGGCATCGGGGCCGCCCTTGCCAGGCAGTTCGCGCTCGAAGAGGATCGGTCGGTCGCTCTCCTGGCACGGCGTGGCGAGCGCCTGCGCGATCTCGCCGAAGAGATCTCGGCCGCGGGCGGTCGCGCCCTGGCGATCGAGCACGACGTGCGTGACGGCGAGGCGGTGCCCGCGCTCTTCGATCGCTGCGAACAGGAGCTGGGCGCGGCCGGTCTCCTGGTCTACGCGGCCGGCCTCCTGCCGCGCGAGGAGAGCGCGGCGAACGACCGGGCCACGGTCGAGATCGGCCTGGTAGGAGCCTGCTCCTGGCTCCACGAGGCGGCCGCCCGCTTCGGCGAGCGCCGGGAGGGCGCGATCTGCGGCATCTCGTCCATCGCCGGCGAGCGCGGCCGTCAGGCCTTCCCCTCCTACCACGCCGCCAAGGCCGGGCTCAGCACGCTCCTCGAGTCGCTGCACTACCGTCTTCACGGGCAGGGCGTCGCCGTCACCACGATCAAGCCGGGCTTCATCGACACCGAGATGACCCGCGGCATGAAGGGTCTCTTCTGGCTGATCGGGCCGGAGAAGGCGGCCGCCGTCATCCGCAGAAAGATCGCGGCGCGGCGCCGGGTCGCCTACGTCCCGGCGCGCTGGGCTCTCGTGGCCCTCGTCCTTCGCCTGGTGCCGGCCTTCCTCATGCGCAGGATGAAGCGGTGAATCTCGATCTCGAACGAGTTCCGCTCGAATCGCTCGAGTCCTGGGGGATGCTGCGGCGCGTGGCCTGTCGCGTCCTGCGACCGCGGTCGCGCGCCGAGCTGGAGGGCATGGTCGCCGAACTCTCCTGCCGGGAGATCCCCTTCGCTCTCCGGGGTGGCGGCAATTCCTACGGCGATCCCGCCCTGCTCGAGAACGGCATCGTGCTCGACCTCTCCGAGCTCGTCGGCATCCACGACTGGCAGCCGAAGGAAGGACGCATCGTGCTGGACCCGGGCGTCAGCTTCGAGCGACTCTGGCGTCACAGCCTTCCGCATGGCTGGTGGCCCGCGGTCAGTCCCGGAACGATGAAGGTCACCATGGGCGGCGCGGCGGCCTTCGACGTCCACGGCAAGAACC
>JBFIHP010000077.1:0-9101 GCA_041601735.1 Planctomycetota bacterium
CGACCCTGCCGGCGATGAAGACGTTCTGCCCGCAAACGACACCGGCGCCCAGTCGGGCGCCGGACATGACGTGGCAGAAGTGCCAGATCTTCGCGCCCTCCCCCAACACGGCGCCGTCATCGACGACCGCGGTCGGGTGGACGTAGGGCTTCACTTGCCCCCGGCCGGCTGCGAGGCCGGCTGGCTCGCGGGCTGGGACTCCGCCGCGGGCTGCGTCTCGGTCGCCGGCTTCGACTCCGCGCCCGCCGGACGTGACTCGGGCTTCGGCTTGGCGCTCTCGAGCTTCTTCTTGGCCTCCGCCTCGGCGTCATAGGCCCATTCCTCGGGCATCGGCGCGATCCGGCGGGGCCACCAGTTACGGCCCTTCTCGGGGTCCTCGCCGTCGAGCGGCCGGATGTGGCGGAAGATGTTCTCCTTCGACTTGTCGTAGGCGAGACGCCCGTTCACGATCGCCCACTGCACCATGGTCTCGTAGTGCAGGATCTCACCGTCGCAGATGATGATATCGGCGTCCTTGCCCACCTCGAGCGAGCCGATGCGGTCGTCGAGACCGTAGACCCGCGCGGCGGCCAGGGTGATGCCGCGGATCGCCGCATCCTCCGGCAGGCCGCCGGAGACGGCGGCGCCGGCCTCCCAGGTGACCGCGAGCCCGTCGCGCCCGGGCTGGGCATCGAACTCGATGTTGGCGGCCGCGGTCGCGAACGCGATCGGTACGCCGTGCTCCCAGAGGATGCGCGAGTTCGCGGCGGTTCCGCCGGATTCGCGGTTCAGCTTGGGATCGGGATCGTTGCGCTCGCGCGGCGTGAGGATCGCCGTCGCGCCCGAGCGGCCGATGTGACCGGGAACGATCCAACCCTCGTCCACCCCGCGGAGCACCGCGCGGAATCCGAAGTGCTGGATGAGCTCGCAGACCTCGACGATCGCCTGCCGGTCGGAGACGTTGAAGACGGCCAGCTGCTTGCCCTCGAGGAGGGAGATGTAGTTGGCGGCGGAGCCGAGCGCCTTCTGCAGCTCGGCCTTCTCCTTGTCGCCGATGCCGGACTTCGTGGCGCGGATGAAGTCGCGCGCCTTCTCGAGGTCCTCGCGCAGCTTGGCCTTCGCCTGCGGATTGCGCGAGCTGTACTGCATGCCGGTGAAGAGGCCGCCGCGCAGGACCGCGTCGTTGGTCGCATTGGCGTCCAGCTTGATCGCGGTGGTACCCGAGATCGTCGTGGTGATGCCGTGCGCGAGCGACATCTTGGTGAGGATGCCGCGCGGATCGGTGTTGTCGCCGGGCTTGCCGGTGAGCGGAGGAACGAGATTGCCGCCGTTCAGGGCGACCAGACCCGGATAGGCGCGCAGACCCTTGCCGTCGAGGACCTCGTACTCGAGCTTCTCCTCGTCGGGCTGCGGCGCCTCGAGATCGCGGCCGATGGCGACGATCTTGCCGTCGCGGCAGAGGATCTCGCCCCCACGGATGACCGATCCCACGACGGGGTGGATCTCGACGTTCTTGACGTGGAGCCAGCGCTCCTTCTCGTCCTTCTTCTTCTCGTCATCCTTCTTCTCCTCCGGCTTGGCCCGGGGTGCGGGCCGCGAACGCGGGGTCTGCGCGAACAGGCCGCCGGCAAACAGGAGGAGGATCGAGAGGATCAGGGTTCGCTTCATGGTTCGCTCTTCGTTCTCGTTGCGGCCGCTCATCGAAGGCGCGGCTTGATCTCGACCACCTCGCCCTCGATGAGGACCTTCTCGACCTTCGTTCCGAAGTCGAGGGGATCACCGCTGAGGATCACGAGGTTGGCGTCCTTGCCGGCCTCGATCGTCCCGAGGCGCTTCTCCATGCCGAGCATGGCGGCCGGATTGATGGTCACCGTCTCGAGGATCTTCTCCCGCGGGTAGCCGGCGCGGACCATCTGGATCAGGTTCTCGCGCATGGCGTCGTACTGGTCCCAGGTGTCGCGTTCGGGGATGTAGACCGGGCGCGCCCCGCTCCGGAGGAACAGGAGGCCGAGGTTGTAGCGATCGCGGGTGAAGGGATGGTGGTTGATCACCGGGTAGAGGGCGATCAGCGCCTCGGTCTTGCCGATCTTCTCGGCGGCCTCGTCGACGTTGGTCTCGGGCTGCACGAAGAAGGGGCTGTTGCGCTCCACGACCGAATTGAAGACGCGGTAGCTGTGCTTGAAGGCATGCTCCTCGAGGACGTCCTCGAAGTGCATGTAGGTGCTCGCGGTGCTCGGACGGGGCGACCAGACGCTCTGGATGTTCTGGCCGAACTCGACGATCGCGGCCGGGCCCTTGTCCTCGAGCAGGTCTACGAGCGGCTTCCAGGTCGGATTGATGGGCGGCGGCGTGAAGCCGTCGTCCTTCTTCTCGTCCTTCTTGCCGTCATCGGGCTTGGGGTCGGCCAGCGCCGCCGCGGTCGCCTCGCCTTCGGCCTTCGGGGCCGGCTTGGGCTCGGGCTTCGGTTCCGGCTTGGGCTCGGGCTTGGGCTGAGGCTTGGGATCGGGGCCGGGTTGCGGGTCCTTCTTCGGCTCCTCCTTCGGCTTGGGAGCGTTCTTCTTCTTCTCCCACTCCGCCCGGGCCTTCTCGACCTTCTCCATCTCCTTCTTGGCGTTGGCGAAGGCCTGCAGGACGCCGGACTTGGCGGCGCCGGGGCTCGAGAAGGCGATCTGGACCGGGCCCTCGGCCTCGACCACGAGGTCGGCAGGCTTGGCGCCGGCGGTGCGCACGACGAGGACGCGACCGGGCATCGGCGCACCCGGCGAGACGAGTCCGAGGGTCGTGTAGCCGGTCGAGGCGATGTCGCGCAGATCCTCGCCGTCGAGCGTGAGGTCGTCGGCCTTGGTGAGCTGCGGCGCCAGGCCGTTGCCGGCCGGGAGGTTGGTGGCGCGACTGACGGGGTTGATCATGCCCGGCATCACGACCTTGTCACCGACGTCGATGACGCGCGCGCCGAAGGGGTAGTCGACGTTCTCGCCGACGGCCTCGATCTTGCCGTTGCGGATGACGATCGTCGCGTCCTCGAGTTCCGCGCCCGAGACGGTGATGACCCGGCGGGCCTTGATGACCGTGATGGCGCGCGGGTCGTTCTCGTCCTGAACCGCGATCGTCGCGGCCGCGGCGTCCGAGCCCGCGGATGACGGGGCGCCCATCGCGAAGTGACCGGCGAGGGCCGTCGCGGCGGCGAGGACGAGTCCCGCGAGAATGAGGGATCTGTTCACCTTGATCTCCGAATCCATCGGGCCCGGCTTCGTCGCCGGCCCCGTCGTTTGCGTTCTCAGAAGCGGCGGCGCTCGGAAGCGTCGTAGACCTTCTCGCCCAGGGTGTAGACGGCCTCGACGCCGGAGCGGAAGTCGAGGGGATTGCCGCTCCAGACCACGATGTCGGCGTCGAGTCCCGGGATGATCGCACCGATGCGATCACCGAGGTTGAGCGATTCGGCTGCCCGCCGCGTGATGCCCTTCAGCGCGGGATAGGTCTGCCAGCCGTAGCGGGTGCTCATGGCTCCCTGGAGGCGTAGATCCTCCTGGGGCAGCACGCCCGCGTCGGTGTTCAGGCCGACCCGACGGCAGCCGCGATCCCAGTAGCCGCCCGCGCAGCTCCGGATCGAACCGTCCTGCTCGTCCATGTACCAGACGCGCGGTCCGACCATGATGTCGATGTCGCGCTCGGCGGCCAGCTCGCCGGCCTTGAAGCCGTCGAATGTGCCGTGGTCGATCATGAGGTCGAGGCCGAACTCGTCGTTCAGCATGGTCATCGACTTCGAGACCACCTGGAACATCTGGGTGTGGACGCTCGCCGGGATCTCGCCGCTGAAGAGCTTGCGGAAGTCCTCCCAGATCGCCTCGCGGGCCGGACGTTCCTTCGTCTTGCCCTGCTCGAAGGCGTTCCAGGCCTCGTGGTAGTCGCGCGCCTTCTGCAGGGTCTGCCGCAGGTTGAAGTTCATGTAGGTCCGACCCGAGCCGAAGTACCAGCGCTCGGGGTTGCCGGCCTGGGCGATCTTCAGCGACCCGGGCGACCGCAGGATCGCGTCCTCCTGGCGCTGGGCGCCGAGGCGCGCGACCGCGCCGAAGCCGCTCATGTTGGTGCCCGAGCCCGGGATCAGAAGCGCCGTGGTCACGCCGCCGGCGACGGCCATCCGGTTCGAATCGGTATCGACCTCGATGAGATCGCCCGAGCGCAGGCCGGGGTTGGTCAGCCAGACGTAGTCGTGCAGGTCGCCGCGCTGATCGGTCGCGGTGTGGTTGTGGGGATCGACGAGGCCCGGCACGAGCCAGCGATCACCCCAGTCCACCACCTCGTAGCCGGCGGGGATCGCGGCCTCGGAGCGCCGCATGATCTTCTCGATCTTGCCGTCGGCGACGAGGACGACGGCGTTGTTCACGACCTCGTCGGCCTCGTTCATCGTCAGCACCTTGCCGGCCAGGAGGGCGTAGCGCGGGCGCTCCTGGGCCGCCAGACGGACGGCCGACGACGCGACGACGGCGAGCAGACCGAGGGCGCCGAGTATCCTGGTTCCGATCGTCATCACTTCACCTCCCGACCGCGAATGAACACCTTGAGCAGACGTGAACGGGCGTCGAAGGGCTCACCGTCGAAGATCAACAGATCGCCGTCGAGTCCCTGCTTGATCGCTCCGACCGTATCGTCCAGCCGGAGCAGGCGCGCCGCATCCCCGGTGAGGGCCCTGAGCGCGGTGTCGCTGCCGAGACCGCCGCGGACGGCCATGCGGGCGAGGAAGGGCAGGCCGTTCGCGCCCCAGCCCGCGCTGCTCTGGAAGGCCATCTTGATCCCCTTCCGTTCCAGCCGCTCGGGCAGGAAGGTCCGCTTCTCGTCGGTCTCGTCCACGAGCGTGTGCGGCAGCGCGAGGGCCGTCTCGCCCTTCAACTCGTCGAGGACGTCGATCATGCCGGCGCCGTCGAGGATGATCACCGGCAGCTTGAAGCCGTCGAAGACCTCGCTGACGGTGCGCACGAGCGGCGCGCCCTTGACCTGCACGATGACGCCGGCGCGGCCGTCGAAGACGGCGCGCAGCGGTTCGAGCTTGTCGTCGAGCTTGGGCGCCTTTGGACCGCCCGGCGCGGACGCGGGCGCGGGCGCCGCGGCCACGGGGATGGTGATCTTGGGCGCGCCCTTCTTGGTGCGGGTCGCCTTCAGATCGATGTCCATGACGCCGCCCAGGCTGATCGCGCCGCTGAGGTTCTCCGGCTTCTCGAGCCGGGCGATCAGCGTGGTCGTGCCGAAGGGCGTCTCGACGTCGATCTCCGCCCGCAGGGTCTTGCCGTCGAAGCTGCCCTGGAAGGTCGCATCCTCGTCGGTGTCGAGCGGATTGGTGATCGTGCCCGCGACCCGCTCGCCCTCGAGCCGGATCTTGGCGGTGAGCCCCTCCTGGGGCTTCGGCATCGGGCCGCCGCTCAGGGTGACCGACCAGGTGCCGCTGAGCGGATCGGAGGCATCGACCTCATCGTCCTCCTTGGCGGCGTCCTTCTCGGCCGGCTCCTCCTTCTTCTCCTCGGCGGGCTTCGAGGCCGGC
This sequence comes from Planctomycetota bacterium, assembly GCA_041601735.1. GTDB lineage: Bacteria > Planctomycetota > DRQF01 > JACKGY01. The sequence continues at coordinate 5,513 of JBFIHP010000077.1, forward strand.
TCGGGAGCCGGAGCGGGCGCGCCGGACTTGAACTTGGCGAGTTCCTCCTCGTACTTGGCCCAGGCCTCCTGGTACTTCTTCGCCTTCGAGAGCAGGCCGGTGAGCGAGGAGCGGACGTTGTCGCTGCTGCCGCCGACGGCGAGCTTCACCGCGGCGACGGGCTTGGCGACGAAGTCGTCGCGATCGCGCGCGGCGGTCTTCACGGCCGCGACCTGCGCTCCGCCGCCGCCGACGCGGGGAGGCGAGACGAGTGCGGTCGTCACGCCGGCGCGCGCGACGTCGGCGAACTCCGGCCCCGGTCCGCCGAGGGCGTCGGCGAGAGGAACGTCGGGGGCGGGGACGGCCCGGTCGTTCTCGAAGCCGAGGTGCGAGTGGACGTCGATGAATCCCGGCGTGACCGTCGCCCCGGGGCCCGCATCGACGAAGTCGGCATTCTTGGGGTGCGGCACGCTGCGGCCGACGGCGACGATCTTGCCCTTCTCGATCAGGATCTCGCCGTCGAGGATGACGCCGCCCAGACCGTCGAGGATGCGACCGGCGCGAACGACGAGCGGGCGATCCTCGACCTTGCGCTCCCAGGCGCGACGGCCGCCGACGAAGACCTGCTGCACGTGGCTCAGGCTCGACAGCGGATCACCGTTCAGGACGATGAAGTCGGCGTCGCGTCCGGTCTCGAGCGAGCCGACGCGATCGGCGACGCCCAGAAGGCGAGCCGGCCGCGAGCTGATGGCCTCGAGCGCGCTCCGGGGCGAGAGCCCCGCCCCCACGGCGATCGAGGCCGCCATGAGCAGATCGGAACCGGCGCCGCCGAGGATGACGGGCACACCCATCTTCTCGAGTGCGGCCGGCGCCGAGGGGTCGCGCCGCCAGGGTCGGACCTCGTTCCAGTCGGCGTCGTTCAGGCGGGCCAGAGCGTTGTCCACCTCGAAGACGACCGGCAGGCCGGCTCGACCGAGACTCTCCGCCATGGCCAGGCTCTCGTCGGCGCCCGCGATGTAGGCGGAGAGGCCGAAGGCATCGATCGCGCGGAGGGCTTCGAGGGCCTGCGCGATGTCGGCCGCGCGACGGGCATCGATCCGCAGGGGGCGGCCGCTGGTCATGAAATCGGCCAGCGCGCGCAGCCTCGCGTCCTCCGGTCCGGCGCCGGCGAGAGCCCGGGCCGCGGCCAGGTCGCCCTTCAGCGCGGCGATGCGGCCGAGCCGCGTCTGCGGCTTCGGCTCCGGCTTCGGCTCGTAGGGCACGTCGGCCGACGACGGGAAGGGCACGTTCTCGAAGTCGGCTTCACCGCGCCCCCGGTCGTCGTTGAAGTTCACCTGCAGGTCGGCCACGCGAGCCAGCACGACGGCCGTCTCGGGGCTGCCGCCGAACTTCACGACCGAGCCCTGACCGGCGATGAAGCGCTTCCCGGGCACGCCGAGGCGGGCCGTGGTCACGCCCATGTCCCAGACCGACTTGAAGTCGGCGAAGGGATTGAACTTGTCGGCCGCGACGTAGCGCGGACCGATGCCGTCGGAGTCCATCCCGCGGAAGACCTCGGCGCCCATGTCGACGAGACCGGGCATCAGCCAGGCCGCGCCCATGTCCATGACCTCGACGCCCTCGGGCGGCGCACCGAGACCGAGCTGCTTCACGCGGCCGTCCGCGACCTCGAGCCAGCGATCCGAGACGAAGCCCTCGGCATCGGCCTCCGCTAGGTGGGGCGCGAAGATCTTGGCGGCCTTGACCACGTAGTGGGTCGGCTGCTTCTCGTCTTCCTGGTGACCGGGCGCCGTGAAGGCCGCCCCGCCGTGCGTCAGCACGAGGAGCGCGGCGAGGATCGCCAGCACCGAGCTGTGATTGCGCTGCATCGTCCTCGACCTCACTTCTTCTCGTTCTCGCCGGCGGGCTTCTTCTCGGCCTTGTCGGCCTCGCTCTTCTCGGCCTTGCGGCGCTCTTCGGTCTCGGCGACGCCGAGCATGAGCTCGCGCAGTCGCTTGTCCTTGCTCCGCTCGTAGACGAGTACGCCGTTCACGAGCACGCCGTCCACCCAGGTCATCGCATCGAGGGGATCGCCGGTCAGGATGACGAGGTTGGCCAGTTTGCCGACCTCGATCGAGCCGACCATGTGGTCGAGGCCGATCGCGCGGGCGCCGTTGATGGTCACGGCCTCGAGGGCGGTCTGCCGGGCGACGCCGTTACGGACGAGGCGCGCCGCGTCGTAGAGCGGCTCCTTCGTCGTGCTCAGCGCGAAGGGGATCTTCTTGTCGGCGTAGACCGAGGCCACGAAGGTGTCCTCTTCCTCGAGGGTGATGCGGTCCCGCTCGGTGAAGACCATCGAGCCGGAGGGAAGGATCACCGGACGCTTCAGGCCCTTCAGCGCCGCGACGTTCTTGAAGACCTCGGATCCGGTGACCAGGGTCATGTTCTCCTTGAAGCCGACCTTCTCGGCCAGGCTCATGGCGTGGCCGACGTCCATCGCGCGATTGCACCAGACGAAGGCATGGATCTTGCCCTGCTTCAGGCGCCAGAGGTTCAGGTAGCGGCGATCCAGGTCCGACTCGCGCACGAGATCGCGACCGAGCTTGCGCGCCTCGTCGGGTCCGACCGTGACCTTCTCGCCCTTCTTCTCCTGCTCCTCGGCGTAGCGCTTCTCGGCGAGCTCGTCGAGGTAGCGATCGAGCTCCGTGAAGGTGTCGCGGAGGACGGCCATCTGGACGGCGTGGTCGTAGTTGCGCTTCGGGAAGATCGAGATCATCAGGCCGCAGTCGGCCCGCTGGGTCATCTCGTCCACCGTCATGCCGATGGGATGCACGACGCGGGAGAGCCCGCCGATCACGCAGTTCATGGCGTGGCTCATGTGCAGGGTCGTGTAGCCGCCGCGCAGGGCCTCTTCGAAGTAGCGGTCCGAGGGGTCGATCGAATCGTAGACCTCGGTGAAGGGCGTGACGTCCTGGCTCTCGTTCGAGACGTCGAGGCCGTTCCACTGCAGCGGATCGACCAGTCCCGGGAAGACGGTCTTGCCCGAGGCATCGATCACCTTGGCGTCGAAGGGCGCCTTGACGTCCGCTCCGACCGCCGTGATCCGACCGTCCTCCACGAGGATGTTGCCCTTCTCGATCACCTCGCCCACGACCGGGACGATTCGAGCGCCCTCGATCATCACCTTGGCGCGAGTCTGCGCGAGGCCTCGCGAGGCCGCGACCATCGTCAGAACGAGCAGGGCCGCCCCGAGATTCCTCATCATCTTGCGCATCTGAACCACTCCGATTCCGTTTCTCGTTCGCCAGGTCGTCGGCACATCGGCCGCCGACCCTCGTTTCGTCTCGTCCACGGGGCCGCGAGGCCCCGTCCGTGTCAGTAGCTCTTGCCCTTCACGCGGGCGCCGTCGATCAGGACCATGTCGATCGCACTGGTGGCGGCGAAGGGCTCGCCCGTCCAGAGCACGATGTCGGCGTCGTAGCCTACGGCCACCCGGCCGAGGCGCTTGCCGAGACCGAGCAGCTCCGCGGGTCGGGTCGTGACCGCGGCCAGGGTCTCCTTCAGTCCGAGGCCGTGCCGCCTCGCGTGGGTGCCCTGACGAGCGAGGCCATGGTCGCCGTCGAGCTCGCCG
>JBFIHP010000078.1:0-9091 GCA_041601735.1 Planctomycetota bacterium
GGCCGGCCTCGCCCGGCCCGCGGCCGGCGCGGTCGGCGCGGCCGGCCCCGTGGTGAACGAGCGCATCCGGGGGGTCAACCTGCCCTGGACCGTCGATCGCGCCGCGATCGCGGCGACCCTCGGGGGCCTGCCCACTCTCGTCGTGAACGACTTCGTGGCCCTGGCGCGGGCGGCGCCGGTCCTGCCCGACGATCAGCTCGCCGATCTCGGCGGGCGACGTCGCCGCGACACGACGATCCTCGTCGGACCCGGCACCGGCTTCGGCACCTCGGTTCTCCTCCGCGACGAGCGCCGGCCCTCGGGCTGGACGAGCCTGCCCGGCGAGGCCGGACACATGAACGTCGCGCCCGCCAACAGGCGCCAGGGCGAGCTCATCGACTTCGTCCGCGCAGGCGACACTCCGGTCTGCTGCGACGATCTCCTCTCGGGGAAGGGTCTCGTGCAGATGCACCGCTTTCTTGCCGGGGGCGAGGACGAGCCGGTCTCGGCCGCGGAGATCGCGAGGCGCGCCCACGCGGGCGACACGCGGGCGCTCGAGACCTTCGCCCTCTTCTTCGAGCTCCTGGCGAGCGTCGGCTCCGATCTCTGCCTCGCGGTCCTCGCACCCGGAGGCCTGATCATCGGCGGCGGCATCGTGCCGAAGAACCTCGGCCTCCTCGACAGAGCGGCCTTCCGCCGGAGCTTCGCCGGCAAGAAGGAGTACGGCGCGATCCTCGAGACGATGCCGATCCGGGTGATCAGACACCCGCGGCCGGGTCTCCTCGGGGCGGCTCTTCTGGCGGCCGATCTGCTCCGCGACGCCAGGGCAGGATGAAGGGCCGGGGTTCTCCGAAGCGCGCGGAGCGCTCCTCTCCGATCAGGAAATCCGGACCGTAGAGCCCTTCCAACACCTCGGCCGAGAGCACCTCGCTCGCCGCCCCCGAGGCGACGAGACGGCCCTCGGCCATGAGGTGCATCGTGTCGGCGTACTGGCTGGCGAGGTTCAGGTCGTGGGTGACGACGAGGACTGCGCGCCCGCGGTCCGCCTGCTCGGCGAGGCGGTCGAAGACCCAGAGCTGATGCCGAGGATCGAGCGCCGCCGTCGGCTCGTCTACGAGGAGGATCTCCGCGTCCTGCGCCAGGGCCCGGGCGAAGAGGGCGCGCTGCCGCTCGCCGCCGGAGAGCTCCTCGACGCGATCCTCGCGCCGATCGGCGAGGTCCGCCGACTCGAGCGCGGCCAGGACCGCGGCCTCGTCCGCCGCGGTCAGCGGGCTCCAGGGTCTCCGCCAGGCGTAGCGGCCGCCGAGGACGAACTCGGACACGGTCGTGCCCTGCAGGGCGCGGCCCTCCTGGGGAACCGTCGCTATGCGGCGCGCGCGCTCGCGCGGCTTGAAGCCCTCGAGGGATCGGCCGTCCAGCATGATCTCGCCCGAGCGGGGCTCGAGCAGACCGGCGAGGGCCTTCAGGAGGGTCGTCTTGCCGGCGCCGTTCGGACCGACGAGGGCCGCGAGCCGGCCGCCCTCGAGGGCGAGGTCGAGCCCGGCGACGACGTCGCGGTCGCCGTCGAAGGAGAGATGCAGCGCCCTGGCCTCGATCATCACCACGACATGAACTCCTTCTTCTGCCGGAGCAGCAGCACGATGAAGAAGGGGCCGCCGATCAGCGACATGAAGGTGCCGGGGCGAAGCGCCGAGTGACCGAGGACGGAGAGCTGAAGGAACTCCGCGCCGACCAGGAAGACCGCGCCGCCGAGAACGCAGACCGGCAGCAGCGTGCGATGGCCGCGACCGAAGAGGCCGCGCAGGAGGTGCGGGACGATCAGGCCGACGAAGGCGATCTGGCCGGCGACGGCGACGGCGGCCGCGGCGATGAGCGCGGCCGCACCGACGGCGAGGGCACGGCTCCGACCCGTGCGGACGCCGAGGCTCCGCGCATCCTCCTCGCCGCCGGCGAGCAGGTCGAGCTCGGTCGAGACGAAGGGCAGGACCAGGAGCCCCAGGGCGAGAGCGCTCCAGACCACGGCGACCTGCGTCGCCGACTTGTCGTCGAGGCTGCCGAAGGTCCAGGTGAAGATGGCGCGGATGAGCTGGTAGTCGCGCAGGCTGAAGGCCTGGATGGCCGCCTGGATGCCGCCGCAGCAGGCGTTCACGGCGATGCCGGTCAGAAGGAGCGCGGGCATCGAGACCCGGCCGCGGCGGCTGGCCAGGACCACGACGATGCCGACCGCCGCCGCCGCCCCGAGGAAGGCGGCCAGCGTCACGATGAGGGGCGCGAAGCGACCGGCGCTCTCGCCGATCGACATCGAGGCCTCGCCTCCGAGGAGGAGGATCGCGGTCGCCGCACCGAGGCTCGCGCCCGAGCTGACGCCGATCACGCCGGGCGAGGCCAGGCCGTTGCGGAAGACGCCCTGCAGGAGAGCGCCGGAGAGCGCCAGCGCGGCGCCGACGCCGGCGGCGGTGAGCACGCGCCAGAGGCGGAGCTCGACGATGGCCTGGAGGCTGCCCTCGAGCGGGCTCCCGAGGCCGACCGCGGCCGCGGCACCTCGCATCGCGGTGGTGAACGAGAGCGAATCCGTGCGCCCGACGACGAGCGAGGCGAGCACCAGGGCGAGGAGGAGCACGAGCAGGATCGGTCGCGCGATGCGCGCCCTGCGGCTCATCGATCGTTCTCGAAGGCCGTGCGCTCGAGAACGCGCGCGGCCTCCCGGGCAAGCAGCTCGGCGGCGGCGAGGAGTTCCTGCGAACCCGCCGAGGCCAGACGCGGCGGCAGACGCAGGATGCGGCCCTTGACGACGGCCTGCACGCCGGCGAGACCGGGCTCGCTCCGCAGGAGCGCTTCGATGGTGTCGGCCGACTCGCCGAAGGCGCCGCTCACGATGATGAGGTCGGGATCGACGGCGAGCAGTTCCTCGAACGAGAACTCGAAGTGACCGACGCGATCGCCGAGGGCATTGTCCAGCCCGGCCAGCCGCATCGCCGCGTGGATCGTGGTGTCGCAGCCGGCGCTCCAGCCGCCGGAGCCGAAGTTGGTGTAGGAGAGAGCGCGCGGCCGCGGTCCTTCCCCGGACCGGGTTCGACTCGCGACGAGCGCGTCGCGGCGGGCCTCGAGATCGGCGATCAGCTCGCCTGCGCGCCCGGTCTCGCCGACGATCTCGCCGAGCCGGCGCAGCGCGGCGATCACGTGGTCGAGGTTGCGCCGCGTGGGAAGCTCCACCGTGCGCAGGCCGCTCTCGCGGATGCGGGCGACGGAGTCGGGTTCGGCGAAGGGCGAGACGAGCACGAGATCGGGCTCGCTCTCGAGGACGAACTCGGCCAGGAAGCGCGCGAAGGTGGGCAGGCTCCTCCAGCCCTCGGCCTCGGCGACGCGCGACCAGGTGAGGGCCTGCTCGGGCATGGCCACGACGCGCTCGGGACCGACCAGCGCGCTCAGCATGTCGACCTGATCGGAGGTGGTCGGCAGGATGCGCCGCGGGGGCTCGCCCGCGAGGCCGCTCGGAGTCCGCCGCTCGTCGTCCCGCATCGCCGCGAAGACGACGATCGCGACGGTGAGGAGACAGAGGGCGAGGTTGGTCTTCATCGATCTTCGATCCGAACGCGGGAGGGAAGAAGGAGGAATAACGCCTCGGGGCCTCGGGCATCAAGCCGGGGGCAGGGTGAGCCCTCGAAGCCTCTCAACGCTCGTCCGCTGCCATCGCTTCCAGGGTCTGATCGCAGACGGCGACGTATTGATCGCAAGCGGCGAGCATGGAGTCGAGCCAGACCGGTCGCTCCGCGACCTTCTCGAAGTCCCGGAAGACCCTGCGGGCCTCGGCGAAGGCCGCCCGCGCCGCCTCGATCGTCGTCCTCTGCTCGACCATCCCCGTCTCGGCCGTCATCGACTGGATGAGGGCGCCGCCCCGCCCCATCAGGGCCTCGCCGAGCGCCCGACGGGCACCGAAGTCCTCGGAGTCGTCGGTGACCAGACCGCGCGCGATCGCCAGCGCCTCGTCGGCGGCGGCACAGGCCTCGGTCTTCAGACCCAGCATGCCCCGGACCGCGACGAGGCGACCGAGCAGGATGCGCAGCTGCACCCGGGCCTCACGGCTCGACGGGGCCGCGGCGAGGATCTCGCGCAGCCGCTCCTCCGCGGCTTCGAGGTGCGCCAAGGCCTCGTCCGGGCGACCGGCGAGTGCGAGGCTGAAACCGAGGCGCTCCTCCGCGAGCGCCAGCGCCCGCTTGCGCGCGGAGTCGTCGGGATCGTGCTCGAGCAGATCGCGACGACGATTCCTCGCCTCGGCGTAGAGTTCGAGGGCGCGCTCGCGTTGGTCCTCGCGACTCACGAGCGAATCGGCCAGCTGCGTCAGCACGTAGGCGAGGTCGTTGCCGACGATCACGTCGTCGTCGCCGCGAGTTCGGAGTTCGGGCAGGATCTCCTCGGCGATCGCAACGACCTCGTCGTCACGGCCGAGGCCGGCGAGCAATCGCATCTCGGCCATGCGGTCGACCAGGAGCGCGCGGTCCTCGTCGATCTTGTCGTCACGAAGGTCGCGCGCGATCAGGTCGCGGCGCAGCGCGAGCGCCCGGTGCACGAGTTCCAGCCCTTCCTCGAGACGACCCCGGTTCTCGGCGAGCTGGCCGCGGTCGCGCAAGAACTGGGCCTCGGCGTGCGCCAGCCGGGCGTCTTTCGGGTGGACCGCGCGGCCTCGCGCGAGCAGGGACTCGACCTCGCCGAGCGCCGTCTCGGCCTCGTCGAAGCGCCCGAGCATCGGTTCGATCTCCGCCCGGGCCAGGCGCACGGCGACGAGATCGACCAGGCTCTCGAGGTCGTCGGGCTCGTCCTTAAGGCGTGCTGCGAAGACCTCCTCCGCGCGTCGGATGTGATCGAGCGCCTCCTCGGTCCTGCCCAGATTGGGCCGTGACGGCGAGCCCAGGACGCTGCCGACCTCGAGGGTGGCGAGCGCGAGGCTGCGCTGCATGTCCCGGTCGTCGCCGGCCTCGGCGCGCATGCTCTCGAGCCAGTCGAGGATGCGCGCGGTCGTCGCCTCCGTGGTCCGTGTCCCGCCGGGCAGGCGCGCGAGCTGATCGAGGTGGTCGAGAACGAGCCAGTCGGCGAGCCCGGTCGAGGCGGCGAGCAGACGCTCGGCCTGCTCGCGACGCTCCTTCTCGGCCGCGGCGGAGCGCGACGCCGCCTCCTCGGCCAGGCGGGCCTCGCGAGCGAGTTCGAGCGCGACGATCGTGGCGGCGACCAGCAGGACCAGGAAGGCGGCCATCGCCCCGACCAGGGCCTTGTTGCGCCGGGCGTAGAGCCGGAAGGCGTAGGCCGCCGACTGCGGCCGGGCGAGGACCGGCAGCCCGCGCGACCAGCGCTCGAGATCCTCGATCAGGGCATCGACCGAGGCGTAGCGTTCGTCGGGGTCCTTGCGCAGGGCCTTCAGGCAGATGGTCTCCAGATCGACGGAGAGATCGGGACGGAAACGCCGCGGCCGCGGAGGTGCGGTCTCGCGCACCATCGCCACGGCCTCGGGCAGGGACTTGCCGCGGAACTCGTGCGGTCTGTGTCCGGTCAGGAGTTCGTAGAGGATGACGCCGAGCGCGTAGATGTCGCTGCGCGTATCGACCTGCTCGCCGCCGCCGAGCTGCTCCGGACTCATGTAGGGCAAGGTGCCCACGATCGCGCCGGTCTCGGTCTCGAAGGATCGGGTGACGAGCTGGTCGTCCTCCGTCCGCGCGAGACCGAAGTCGATCACCTTCGGACGGCCCTCGGGATCGACGAGGATGTTGGCCGGCTTCAGGTCGCGGTGGATGACGCCCAGGCGATGACCGTGGACGACGGCTTGGGCCACCGCGACGTAGAGCTCGATCAGGGCGCGATCATCGAGTCTCTGCTCGGCCACCCAGCGGCCGAGAGGACGGGCGTCGGGGACCAGTTCGAGGACGTAGTAGGGCAAGGAGACCCGGCCTGCACCGAGATCGTGCAATCCGACCTCGTGGACCTGGGCGATGCCGGGGTGGCGCAGCCGCGAGAGCAGCTTCGCCTCGTGCAGGAAACGCGCTCGGGCCGACTTCGAGACGATCCCCGACTTCATGAACTTGATCGCCACCGGGCGATCGAGCCCTTCCTGGCGGGCCTCGTAGACCGCACCCATGCCGCCTTCGCCGAGGAGCCGGACGAGGTGGCAGGGACCGATCCGCATGCCGGGGGCGATCCTCGCGTCGGTCATGGTCTCGGCGGCCGGAATGCCCGTCGTGTCGTCGCCCCGGTCTCGAAAGGTGGCGCCGCTCGTGGACTCGTCGATCCTCCGGGTGACGGCGAGGTGGAGGTCGGGGTCTTCGCGCTCCAGCGCGGCCAGACGGCGAGTCCGCTCGTCGGCCTCGAGACCGTCGAGATCGGCCAGAATGCGGTCGAGAGGGTCGGATCCGGGTTCGGTCATGGCGATTCGGACCGGATCATACGGGCTCCCCCGTTTTCCGCAGCCCGGGAGGCGTTAGAATCGCCGGTCCCGCCTCGATCGGAGGCGGCCAAGGAATGCAGCCCGGAGTTCACCATGAAGTCGTCGTTCATCGCGATCCTGCTCGCCCTCTTGACGCTCGGTCTGTCCGCCCAGGAGCCCGCCGCCGCGCCCGAAATGACCCGGGACGATCGCCGCGAGGCCGAGGGCAGGCTGATGAGCAACATCCGTCAGCTCACCTACGAAGGTCTCCGGGCCGGTGAGGGCTACTTCAGCGCCGACGGCTCGACGATGATCTTCCAGAGCGAGCGCGACGAGAAGAACCCCTTCTACCAGATCTACCTGATGGATCTCGAATCGGGCGATCTTCGCCGGGTCTCGCCGGGCTTCGGCAAGACCACCTGCGCCTGGATCCATCCGAAGGGCAAGCTGGCGCTCTACGCCTCGACCCACGAGGACCCCGAGGCCCTGGTCAAGATGAAGGCCGAACTCGACTTCCGGGCCTCGGGCCAGGAGCGCCGCTACTCCTGGGACTACGACGAGACCTACGACATCTTCAGCCACGACCTCGAGACGGCTGAGGTCAGAAACCTCAGCCGGGTGAAGGGCTACGACGCCGAGGGTAGCTACTCGCCCGACGGCAAGTGGATCGCCTTCGCCTCGAACCGGCATGCCTACACCGAGCCGCTCTCGCCCGAGGATCGCCAGCGCTTCCAGGTCGATCGTTCGCTCTTCATGGACATCTACATCATGAAGGCCGACGGCACCGAGGTGCGCCGCCTGACGACGACGCGAGGCTATGACGGCGGCCCCTTCTTCAACGCCGACGGCACGAAGATCTGCTGGCGCCGCTTCAACGAGAGCGGCGTGCTGGCCGAGATCATGACCATGAACGTCGATGGCAGCGATCAGCGCCAGATCACCCGCATCGGCGCGATGTCCTGGGCGCCGACCTTCCACCCGAGCGGCGAGTACCTGATCTTCGCCACCAACAAGCACGGCTTCGCCAACTTCGAGCTCTACATCGTGGATGCCGAGGGTCGCGGCGAGCCGGTCCGCGTGACCTGGACCGACGGTTTCGACGGCTTGCCGACCTTCACCGGCGACGGCAAGACGATCTCCTGGACCTCGAATCGCACGCCGCAGAACCAGTCCCAGATCTTCATCGCCGAGTGGAACCACGAGGCCGCCGGTCGGCTCCTCCGCGAGGGCATGAATTCGACGAAGACGGCGCCCTCCGAGGATCGCGCTCATGCGGTCGCCGCGATCGACCCGCATCGGGCGCTGAGCGACCTCGACGTCCTCCACGCCGCGCTCACCGACGCGACCTCGACCGCGATCACGGTCGAGGACCTCGAGACCCACGTCGGTCTCCTGGCCTCGGAGGCGACCCTCGGCCGCTTCACCGGCAGTCGGGGCGAGTTCGTCGCCGCCCTCTACGTGGGCGCCCGCATGAAGGACCTCGGACTGGCCCCGCCGCGAGGCGAGCTGACCAATCCGAACAACTTCCACATCGTGGGCGACGTCGATGACGAACTCGCTCACAAGGCCATGGCCCACGTCTTCGCCTTCGACTGGTCGCTCCCCGGCGGCCACGGCAGCGAGGCCATGAGCGGCGTCGGCCACAACGTCCTGGGCGTCCTGCGCAGCGACGCCAAGGAGAAGAAGCCGGCCATCGTGATCGGCGCGCACATGGATCACCTCGGCACCGGCGGCGTCGGCGCGGCCTACTCGCGCTCGACCGGCGACGACAAGCTGGAAACCCACCACGGCGCCGACGACAACGCCTCCGGCATCGCCTCGATGCTCGAGATCGCCGAGTACCTCGTCGATCTCAAGAAGCAGGGCAAGTTCGACGCCGATCGCGACGTCTGGTTCTGCGCCTGGTCGGGCGAGGAACTCGGCCTGCTCGGCTCGAACGAGGTCGTGAAGTCGGTCTGGGAGAAGAATGGCAAGCCGGACGACCTCCGCGGGGTCTTCGCCGCCTATCTGAACATGGACATGGTCGGCCGGCTCGAGAACAAGGTCATCATGCAGGGCGTGGGCTCGAGCAGCATCTGGCGCCGCGAGATCGAGCGCCGCAACGCCCCGGTCGGCCTGCCGGTGAGCCTCAACGACGATGTCTACCTTCCGACCGACACGATGCCCTTCTACCTGCGCGGCATCCCGATCCTGGCGGCCTTCACCGGCGCGCACGGCGACTACCATCGTCACACCGACACGCCCGACAAGCTCAACTACGAGGGCATGCGCGACATCGCCCGGTTCATGGCCCTGATGGCGCGCGGCCTGGCGCTCTCCGACGAATCGCCCGACTACATCAAGGTGGAGCGCCAGAAGACGGATTCGGCGAGCCGCAGTCAGAACATCTACCTCGGCACCGTCCCGGACTACGCCGAGGCCCCGATTCCCGGCCTCGCGCTCTCCGGAGTCACGGCCGGCGGCCCGGCCGAGGAGGCCGGCATCAAGGGCGGCGACATCATCGTGGAACTGGCGGGCGAGAAGGTGACCGACATCCACACCTACATGGCGGCCTTCGGCAAGCTCACGGCCGGTGAGGAATCGACGGTCAAGGTCGTGCGGGACGGGAAGACGGTCGAGCTGAAGATCACGCCCGGCACCCGCTGACACCGGCCTGGCGTCCTCCGCCACGGATGACTCCCACCGACACGGAATCGCCCGACC
>JBFIHP010000079.1:0-9077 GCA_041601735.1 Planctomycetota bacterium
CGAAGAAAACGCGGTGCCAGAGCACACCGTTCTGCGGCGAGAGCACCCAGTGGCCCTCGGTCGGGTAGTAGAGGAAGCGGCTCGGGACGCCCTGGAGCTGCGCCGCCGTGAAGGCCTGCATGCCCTCGCCGATCGGCACGCGGAAGTCGCGCTCGCCGTGGATCACCAGAAGCGGCGTCTTCCAGTTGCCGATGAACCGGTGCGGCGAGAATCGATCGTAGGCCTTCTGCAGCTCCGCGCTGCGCCAGTAGGGTCCGCCGATGTCCCAGTTGACGAAGAAGAGTTCCTCGGTGACGCCGTACATCGACTCGAGGTTGAAGACGCCGCAGTGCGAGATCATCGCGGCGAAGCGATCGCCCGCGTTGCCCATCATCCAGTAGGCCGTGTAACCGCCGAAGCTGGCGCCGATGCCGCCGACGCGCTTCCGATCCACCCAGGGCTCGGTGAACATGTCGTCGGTCGCGGCGAGGATGTCCTTCATCGCCTGCCCGCCCCAGTCCTTCGAGATCGCGTCGTTCCACTCGCGGCCGAATCCCGGCAGACCGCGGCGATTCACGGCGCAGACGACGTAGCCCTGGGCAGCCATGAGGTGGAAGTTCCAGCGAAAGCTGAACCACTGGCCGATCTGCCCCTGAGGCCCGCCCTGGAAGTACATCAGCAGCGGGTACTTCTTCTTCGGATCGAAGTCGGGCGGATAGATCACCCAGTTGTGGATCATCTTGCCGTCGGTCGCCCGGACCCAGCGCTCCTCGACGCCGGGCAGCTCGAGCTCGGCGTAGACGTCGCCGTTCAGGTCGGTGAGCGCGCTCCAGTCGCCGCCCGCGGCCGGCACGACGCCGAGCTCGGTCGGACGCAGCATGCTCTGCCGGGCCACGAGGAGGCTCTTGCCGTCGGGCGAGACCTCGCGCAAGGCGTGATTGAAGCGCCCCTGCGTGAGCTGCTTCAGGGTCTTCGTGGCGAGGTCGATGGTGAAGATCTGATCGGTCCCGCGCCACTCCGAAGAGAAGTAGACCCGGCTGGAGTCCGGCGCCCAGGTCGCGCCGTGGGCGGTCTGGTCGAGGCCGGCGCTGAGATCCGTGATCGCTCCGGTCTTCCGGTCGCGCAGCATGATGCGGTTGCGATCGGACTCGAAGCCGGGCCGCTCCATCGAGTGGAAGAGCAGGTAGCGACCGTCCGGCGAGTAGGCCGGGTCGTTGTCGTAGCCGTTCATCCCCTCGGTGATGCAGACGCGGCGACCGCTGCCGTCCGCCTTCACCAGATAGACGTCGCTGTCGGTGGACTCGGCCCAGTCGTTGGCGACCTTCATCGTCAGGGCGATCTCGTCGCCGTCCGGAGACCAGGCGTAGTGCTCGCTGCCGCCGAAGGGCGGGACCGGGCAGTCCACCTTCAGGCCCGCCATGAGATCGACCGAGGCGCCGGCCTTCAGGTCGTCGTCCAGCGGCGCCGTGAAGAGATGGCTGTAGGCGTAGTCGCCCCAGGCGTCCCAGTGACGGTACATGAGGCCGTCGATGATGCGGGCGTCGGCGAGCGGCAGATCGGGATGGAGGTCCTGCACGGTCTGATCCAGCTTCACGTCCTTGGTGAAGGCGATCCGCTTGCCGGTCGGCGACACCTTCAGGTTCGCGATGCCGCCCGGTTCGCTCGTGACCTTCCGGGCCTCTCCGCCCTTCGGGTCGAGCACCCAGGCCTGGGTCCCCTCGTCGCCGCGGCGGGCGAGGAAGAAGAGGCGGGCGCCCTTCGACGTCTTCGCCCACAGGAAGTCGTGCTCGCTCGTCGGCCCGGAGGTCAGCCGGCGCCGCGAGCCGTCCGTGGTCGAGACCAGCCAGAGGTCGCTGTCGCCCTTGTTGGCGGCGAGCTCGTAGCGGCGTTCGGAGTGGACGACCCAGGCGCCGTCCGGCGAGTAGCTGCCGCCGCCGAGGCGACCGAGCTTCCACAGGAGTTCGGGAGTGAGCCGCTGCGCGACGGGCTCCTGGGCGGTCAGGCCGCAGCCGAAGACCATGAGCGCGAGGGCGAGGAGGGTGTTGATCTTGCTGTTCATGATGACATCTCTTCCGATCCGGAGTCCATCCAGGGACCGAGATCATAGCACCCGAAGGCCCGGCCGTGGCGGGCGCGGCCCCGGGCTCAGAGCTTGCGGATGCGGATGCCGGCGATCTCGACCAGCTCCGGCTCCTGGAAGAAGTCCAGACGGATCCGGCGAGGCGAACGACCGTCCACAGGCTCGATCACGAAGCGGAGGATCTGTTCGCGGCCGTCGAGTTCGAGGGGCTCGGCGCGGCTCTGCTGGGGCAGGAAGTACTCCTGGCCGGGATAGCGCCAGAAGTACTCGAGTTCGGTCCGGCGCTCGGGATCGGTCGACTCGCAGCGGAAGCGGACCTCGACCTCGATCGGCGCGCCGCAGTCCTCGAGCAGCGGGCTCTCGAGGATCGGGTCGAGCGCCCGGGCGAGGTAGGCGACCCGGCCGTCGGGAAGGAGGACGCCCTCGCGGAAGGCGGGGTTCGGCTCCCACTCGGCCAGGATGCGCCGACCGTCGAAGCGGAGGTCCCGCGGGTCGAGGCCGCCCTCCGACGAACCCGCGATGCGCAGCTCCGCAGGCGCCGCGAAGACCTCCTCGATCGCGGCGGCGCCCTCGGCGATCAGGCGGAGCCGCACGCGATCGCCGGACGAGGGGACGGCGATCCTCAGGAGGAGATCCGTGGTCTGCCCCGGCGCGAGACCGGGAAGAGCGAGGCGGCTCGGGAAGACCTGGGCGCCCTGCTCGACGCCTTCGGCGGCGACGCGGAAGATCGGAGCGTCGGGAAGCCAACCGCCCGGGACCAGCCCGCCGCCGTCGTTGCGAATCCGCGCGCGCACGAAGATCTCCGAGTCGCGCGGCGCCGGTCCCGGTCGCGTCGGCTCGAGCTCGAGGAGCGCGAGCCGGAGCGGCGGATCGTCCTCGCGGGACCGGAGGCCCTCGGCGTAGCGCCGCCAGGCGAGCGGCATCGCCGCCGACTCCGGGAACCAGGCCGCGAGATCGATCTCCTCCTCGCGATCGCCCGCCCGCAGGAACCCGGCCTCGAGAAGCCGGCAGACCAGCGCGGCCTCGGGGCTCCCGAGCAGGTCCGCCGCCGTCGAGCAGGTCTCGACGGCCTGATCCAGCCGGCCCTGTTCGACGAGGTCGCCGAGGTCGCTCATGGCGAGGGCGGCCGCCGCGATCGCCTCGGTCCGCTCGGGACCGACCCGCCGGAGCAGACGCGCACGGATCTCGCGGCCGATGGCCGGATCCCAGCCGGTCGCCATGCGCGACAGGCCGCAGAGCGCGAGGTCGCCCTCCAGAGCATCGAAGTACTCGAGCGCCGCCTCCTTGATCAGATGATGCCGGTAGCGATCGCGAACGAGGGCGATCACCTTGGGGAAGGCGTCGCGGTCCCCCAGCCGCGCCAGGGCACGGATCGCCTCGGCGCAGAGCTCGGGCTCGCCGACCTGCCGCATGAGGCCCGCGCGCAGGACGGGAGCCGCGGCCGCGTCGCCGAGGAATCCGAGGCCGCAGGCCGACTCGAAGCGGGTCCGGTCGTCGCCCAGCGTCAGCGCCGGTTCGAGCTGGATGCGGCTGCGCGCGTCGCCCCGGGAGGCCAGGAGACGAGCCGCGCGCCAGCCGATCTGCGGGTGGCGCAGAAGGGCCGCCGCGACCAGCTCTCGATCCGCCCCTTCGAGCGGCAGGGCCCGTCGGCGCCAGAGATCGAGCACCGCGGCGACCGTGCCGATCGCGCGGCCCTCGGCGATCAACTCGCGCATCGCGGGCAGGAGATCGACACCATCGAGATCGGCCGCCCGATCGACGATCGCGAGCTTGATCAGCTCGTGCTCGGCCGGATCGGCCAGTCGCTCGCGGACGATGGCGCGCATGCGCGGATCGTCGTCGCGGATGTTCTCGCCCAGAAGCCTGCTGCGGGTCGGGATCGGCCCCGCGGCCAGCGTCTCGCGCAGCGCCGCGTAGTGGACCTCGTCCGGACGCTGGTCGAGCGGCACGTTGACGAGCTCGGATTCCTGTCGGATCACCCGGATCATGCCGAGGAGACGATCGACGAGGTCGGGGCGTCGTGCCGCCAGGTTGAAGGTCTCGCCGGGATCGTCTCGCAGGTCGTAGAGTTCGACGAAGTCGTCCCGCCGGTTGGCGATCAGCTTGTGGCGCCCGAAGACGATCGCCTGGCGATCACGGTTGGCGGGCGCCATCTCCTCGATCGCGTCGGGGATCTCGGCGAAGGCGAAGGGCTCGGGAAGCAGCGAGGGATCGGCCGCGCGGATGAAGTGCCCGGCCAGGCTCCGCCCCTGCATCGGAGCGTCGGTCGCGACGCCGAGAAGGTCGTGAAGCGTGGGGACGAGGTCGATGTTGCCGGTCGGCCGCGCGACGCGATCGGCCGGGCCGCCGGGGAGATGGATGATCGCCGGCACCGCGATCTGCTCCTCGTAGAGCGTCGTGCCGTGGAAGTAGGTGCCGTGCTCGCCGAAGGCCTCGCCGTGATCGGAGTTGACGACGATCAGGGTCTGATCGTCGAGACCGAGTTCTCGGAGGCGCGCGAGGAGCCGACCGATCGCGGCATCGGCGAAGGCGATCTCCGAGTCGTAGCGATCGCGCTTGGTGTCGCCGAAGGGATGCTCGTCGTGGCTCCGGTAGCCGTGATGCGGGTCCATCAGGTGCAGCCAGAGGAAGAGGCGCTCGTCGCCGAGCGTGTCGAGAACCTGCTCCGCGAGGGCGACCTGCGTCGCGGCATCGAAGGAGCGGTCGGGGCGCCCGCCCGGATCGATCTCGGCGAAACCCTCGCCGAGGGCCGCGTAGGCGGGGTGTTCGAGGGCTCGGCTCGAGACCGCCGGGATCGACACGGTCCTGAAGCCGGCCCGACCGAGCCGGGCGGCGAAGCTCAGGCTGCCGGCGGGATCGTCGGGCAGTTCCATCATCCGGCGATAGAGCGGCGTCGCCGAGGGATAGCGCGAGAAGAAGGTCGATTGGAACGAGAAGCTGGTGATCGGGAACTGGGCCCAGTGCCGGTCGAAGACGACCGAGAGTTCGGCGAGTCGGTCGATCGCGGGGCTCGTGTCGCGTTCCGCTCCGTAGCAACCGAGGGCGTCGCGCCGCAGCGTGTCCAGGGTGATCCAGAGCAGGTGCCGCGGCCGCCGGTCGCCGTATTCGCGATCGAGCGCCGCCCGCAGCGCGAGCGCGCGGCCGCCGGCCTCGCGCCGCGCCGCGGCAAATGAGGCGTCGGCCCTGATCCCGGACTCGACACCGGCGGTCTCCAGTTCGAGCCCTTGCCAGAGGCCGAGGACACGCCCGCCCTGCAGGGTCTTGCGAAACAGGAGGTAGCGCGTCTGCGCATCGGCCCGCTGGTCGCGATCGGCGAACCCGGCGCCGAGCGCGAGGACGATGACGGCGACGCTGACGAGCGCGCGACGCGGCAGGAGGCGGAGCAGAAGCGAGAAGGCGGCCGCCGCCGAGAACGCGGCGAAGGCCAGCAGGACGAGATGGAGTTCGGGGTAGAGGCCGACGAACAGCCGGGCGTCGGCTCGGTCGGCCGCGACGGCGACGAGGATCGAACCCGTCGCGGAGAGCATCGCGAAGAGCGGGCCGCGCCGGCGGTCCAGGTCGTGAAGGACGACGACGCCGCGGATCAAGGCGAAGAGGAGCGAGCCGAGCAGAAAGGGGCCGATCGCGCGCAGGAACTCGATCGACGGGAGCTGCGAGACGCCCCGACCCGAGAGGAGTCGATCCGACAGTTCGACGAGGAGCGGAGCCGTCGCCATGACGCCCAGCAGACAGAGCAGAAGGTCGCGCCGGCGTCCGGCGAAGGCGAGGAGCCGGCGTCCGACGACGAGGCCCGCCCGCAACAGCGCCAGCGAGAGTCCCAGCACGAGGCCGAGCACCAGGAGACGGCGCAGGAGCAGGGCCAGCGCCTCGAATTCCTCGGGCTCGCGCGGCGCGAGCCGGAGGAGGTCCAGCAGGGCGAGCAGAAGCCCGGCCAGCACGCCGGCCGCGAGCAGGCGCAGCGCACAGGCGACGGCGGCGAGGGCTGTCCCCTTCTCATCCTGACTGCTCATAAGAACAAGCTCTGACGCACCTTAGGGCGAAGTTCGAATCCTATGGCGGGCGGAGCCGGGCGGCAAGGCGCGGGGGCGCCGGGGAATCTGCCAAATCCACAGCCGCGCGCCTTCCGACTGACGCATTGACAGCAGGTCGCCGCCTCGGGAGAGAAGCGAGGGCGCCTGCGACGGCCCGGCCTTCGGGTCCATAAGCAGCGTTCGGATATGTCTTTATGGGTCAGGGTCGAGGCCCGGAACCGCGCCGGCGCCCCGGAGTCGGCGCGCGGCTCGCCCCGGCACGCCTCTTGCGCTCGTCCTTCGTCAGGAGGTGCCCACGATGTCCGGAAAGACGAACGAGACCGTCGACTTCGAGGTCGAGAACGAGGCCGTGGAGAAGGCCGCGGAGCGCCCGGAGATCCCGGTGCTGCCCGTGCGCAACCTCATCCTCTTTCCGGCCCAGGTCATGCCCCTCACGGTCGGCCGGGAGAGTTCGCTCGCCAGCCTCAGGATCGCCCAGGAGAGCGGCAAGGGGATCCTCGTCATCGCGCAGAAGGACGCCGAGGTCGAGCAGCCGGGCCCCCAGGATCTGCCGCGGGTGGGCTGCAGCGCCGAGATCCTGAAGACGATCCACATGCCGGACGGCACGCGCACGATCATCGTGCGCGGCGAGGACCGTTTCCGGGTAGACAACTGGATCCAGGCCGAGGGCCATCTCGAAGCGCTCGGCGAGGTGATCGCGGAGGAGGAGGCCTCGACGGTTTCGATCGACGCCCTGGTGCAGAGCGTGAAGACCGCCTTCACCGACCTCGCGCGCCTCGCGCCGCATCTGACCGGCGAGCACGTCGTCATGGCGCACAACGCCGAGACGCCCGGCCGACTGGCCGATCTCATCACCGCCTCACTCCAGCTGGAACTCGACGAGAAGCAGCGCCTGCTGGAGACCATCGCGCTCGAGCCCAGGCTCGAGCGCGTCCATCGCCTGCTCATGCGCGAGCTGGAGATGATGAAGCTGAGCACGGACATCGACAACCGCGTGCAGGGTGAGATCACCAAGACCCAGCGCGAGTACTACCTGCGGCAGCAACTCGAGGCGATCCGCCGCGAACTCGGCGAGAGCGAGGGCGAGGCCGAGGAGGTCCAGTCCCTGCGCCGTCGCCTGCTGGAGAAGGGCCTGCCCGACTCGGCCATGATCCTGGCCGAGCGCGAGCTGAAACGCCTCGAGCGCATGAACCCCAACTCGCCCGACTGGAACGTCGCGCGCACCTGGATCGACTGGCTGCTCGATCTGCCCTGGAGCGCACGCAGCGACGACGTCATCGATCTCGAGCAGGCCCGCGAGATCCTCGATCGCGATCACCACGATCTCGACAAGGTGAAGAAGCGGATCCTCGAGTACCTCGCCGTCCGGCGGCTCAAGAAGGACATGCGGGGGCCGATCCTCTGCTTCGTCGGTCCGCCCGGCGTCGGCAAGACCTCGCTCGGCCGCTCGATCGCGGAAGCCCTCGGCCGCAGGTTCGTCCGCATCTCGCTGGGCGGCGTGCGCGACGAGGCCGAGATCCGCGGGCATCGCCGCACCTACATCGGCGCGCTGCCGGGGCGCATCATCCAGAGCCTCAAGCGTGCGGGAACCGGCAACCCGGTCTTCGTGCTCGACGAGATCGACAAGCTCGGCTCGGGCCACCAGGGCGACCCCTCGTCGGCCCTCCTCGAGGTCCTCGACCCCGAGCAGAACTCGACCTTCAGCGACCACTACCTCGAGTGCGAGTACGACCTGTCCGACGTGATGTTCATCGCCACGGCGAATTGGGTCGACAACATCCCCGGTCCGCTGCGCGACCGGATGGAGATCATCGAGATCCCGGGCTACGCGACCCACGACAAGGTGAAGATCGCCGAGCTACACCTCCTGCCGAAGCAGCTGGAGGAGCACGGTCTCGACGGCGCGCAGGTCTCGATCCCGCGCGCGACGCTCACCGCGATCGTCGAGGACTACACCCGCGAGGCCGGCGTCCGCGAACTCAACCGGCAGATCGCCGCGGTCGTGCGCGGCTGCGCCCGCGAGATCGTCGAGGGACGTGACGGCAAGCGCCAGGTGAAGCCCGAGGATCTCGCCGAACGTCTCGGCCCGCCGCGTCACGGCCGCGAGGTGGCCGAGCGCACACGCCTGCCCGGCGTGGCCACCGGCCTCGCCTGGACTCCGGTGGGCGGCGACATCCTCTTCATCGAGGCGACGATGGTGCCCGGCAAGGGCCAGCTCATCCTGACCGGCAAGCTCGGCGACGTGATGAAGGAGTCGGCGCAGGCCGCGCTGTCGATCGTCCGGGCCGAGGCCGAGAATCTCGGGATCGAGTCCGACTTCCTCGACCGCCACGACATCCACATCCACGTGCCGGCAGGCGCCGTGCCCAAGGACGGGCCCTCGGCCGGCGTGACGATCCTCACGGCGCTCGTCTCGCTCCTCACCGATCGACAGGTGAAGGCCAAGGTCGCGATGACCGGCGAGATCAGCCTGCGCGGACTCGTCCTGCCGGTGGGCGGCATCAAGGAGAAGGTCCTCGCGGCCAAGCGCGCCGGCATCGGCACGATCATCCTGCCGGAGCGCAACCGCCCCGACCTCGAGGAGATCCCCGAGGATCTGCGGCAGTCGCTGCGCTTCCACTTCGTCCGCGAGGTCGCACAGGTCCTGCAGCATGCGCTGACCAAGGGGCGCAGCCGCAAGAAGCGGCGGCCCCTGCTCGGCTGACGACCGACCAGGGTTCCGCCCGCCATCGAGCGCCGAGCTTGCTCCTGCCCATGCACTCGAGTCATGAGATGCCTTGGAGCGCGTGGACCGCCGGCTTCAGCTGCTGTCGGAGCACAGCCAACGACCTGAGTCGAGCCGACCCAGGGTGCCTTGGAGACCGCGGCAGCGGCTGCCTTCTCTGCTTCTCGCCTCTGAACTCCGACGTCTGACCAGCCGAGAGCGCCGCCGACTCGGACCTTCGAATACACCGCTCTCTCGGCTTCCATGAGAGCATCCTGATGCC
>JBFIHP010000080.1:0-9051 GCA_041601735.1 Planctomycetota bacterium
CTACAGCGGCATCGGCTACCTGACGGCCGACGTGCGCGCGGTCCCGCTGACCAAGAACGCCGGCGACGAGCCGGTTCCGGCCCTGGCCGAGAACGCCTACAACGGCAAGTATCCGCTCTCGCGGCCGCTGCTCCTCTACGTGAACAAGAAGCCGAACGAGTCGCTCGACCCGCTCCGCCGGGAGTTCGTCAAGTACATCTTCAGCCGCCAGGGCCAGGAGGCCGTCTCCAAGGACGGTTACTTCCCGGTCAATGCCGTCGTCGCGCGCAAGATGCTGGCCGCCTGCGGCATCGACGACGTCGAGTTCTCGAAGAACTGATCGGCGTGACCTGATACGATCCCGATGCGGTGGCGGATCGTCTTCCGCCACCGCTTCATTCACCTCCGAGACCCCCGCGTGGACAAGAACCAGAGCTTCACCGGCGTCCGCCGCCAGCGAAAGACCCGCCCCTCGGTGCTCCTCGTGGACCGGGCCGCGAAGACCCTCATCACGGTCGGCGGTCTCGGCACGATCATCGCCGTCGCCACGGTCTGCATCTTCCTCGTCTACGTCGTCGTCCCGCTCTTCGGCGGCAGTTCGGTCGAGCGGCCCCAGGAGCTCTCGATCGCGTCCGCGGAGGTCGCACCGCGGCGCCTCGGCTTCGACGAGTACCGCGTCCTCGGCTGGACCATCGACGAGCGCGGCACGCTCCGGACCTTCCGGATGGACGACTCGGCGATCATGTCCGAGCGACCGATCGTCCCGCCCGAGCAGTTCGCGACGATCGCCTTCTCGCCCTCGTCCGGCGCCTTCGTCGTCGGCCTGAAGAACGGCAGCTTCCGCTTCGGCCGGGTCGAGTTCGCCACCTCCTTCATCGAGGCGGACCAGCTACCCGCCGAGATGCGCGACCTCGCCGTGGACGACCTCGTCGCCCACGACGGGGGGATCATGCAGAAGACCCCCGAGGGTCAGTTCCGTCTCCAGCGTCTCGACCTCCAGCTTCGCGAGGCGCTGCCGACCGGCAGCTCGCGAGTGCCGGTCATGATGGACTTCAGCCACGTCAACGACACGGACAGCGTCGTCGGCACGCTCGACGACGAGGGCCGCCTGTTCTTCAGCAGGGTGGGGCTCGAGGAAGACCTGATGACCATGGAGACGGTCGCGGTCGCCGCCACCGAGGAGCTGCCCTACGCGGCGGCTGAAGCGTCGCCTTCCTTCCTCCGCATCAGTGCCCGCGGCGATCTTGCCGTGCTGGCCTGGCCCGACGGCCGGGCCCTGCGCTTCGACTGCACCGATCGCGGCGAGGCCCGGGTCGCCGAGACCCTGCAGCTGGTCGATCCGGGGCGCCGGCTGCTCCGCCTCGACACGATGATCGGGCGCGAGACCTTCCTGGCCTGCGACGAGACCGGCGCGGTCGCGCTCTGGTTCAAGACCAAGCCGGAGGGCGCGACCACCTCCGACGGCGCCGTGCTCGTCCGGGCGCGCGACCTGCCGGCCGCCGGCTCGCCCGTCACGGCAACGGCCTCGTCGCGGCGGAGCCGCATCGTCGCCATCGGTCACGAGGACGGCCGCGTCCGCCTGTTCCAGACGACCTCCGGCGTCGCGATGGTCGAGGAACGCGGCCTGGGGGAGGGCGCCGCCCTCGTCGTGGCCATGGGCCCGAAGGAGGACTCGATCGCCATCGCCCAGGCCGACCGCATCAGCGCCTGGGACCTCGACGTCGGACACCCGGACGCGACCTTGGGGGCGCTCTTCGGCAAGGTCTGGTACGAGGGCTATCCGGCCCCGGAGCACGTCTGGCAGTCTTCCGCCGGCAGCGACTCGGCCGAGCCCAAGCTCGGCCTGATGCCGTTGATCTTCGGCAGCGTCAAGGCCACGTTCTACTCGCTGCTCTTCGGCGTCCCGCTCGCCCTCCTGGCCGCCATCTTCACCAGCGAGTTCCTGAGCCCGCGCAACAAGGCCCGGGTGAAGCCCACGGTCGAGCTGATGGCGAGCCTGCCCAGCGTCGTCCTGGGCTTCCTCGCCGCGCTCGTCGTCGCCCCCTTCGTCGAGGACCGCATCCCGGCGCTCCTCTGCGGCATCGTGACCGTGCCGCTGGTCTTCCTGCTCGGCGCGCAGGTCTGGCAGGCGCTCCCGCCGCGCTGGACCCTGCGCTACACCGGACTTCGCCTCATCGGTCTCTTCGCCCTGGTCCCGCTGGGGATCTGGCTCGCCGGACTCATCGGTCCGGCGGTCGAGGACCTGTTCTTCGCCGGCGACATCAAGCACTGGTTGAATCAGGGCGCGGGCGACGGCACCGGCGGCTGGATCCTCCTGCTCCTGCCCTTCTGCGGCGTCGGCACGGCCTACCTCATGACCCGCGTTCTCGATCCGATCGTACGCGGCCGCGGCTGGATCAAGACCCGCCGAGCCGCGCTGGTCCTGTCGGCCGTCAAGCTCGTCGGCGGCAGCGTCTTCGCCCTCGCCGCCTGCTGGGCCATCGCCGCGGGGCTCGACGCCGCGGGGCTCGACTCGCGAGGCGGCGTGCTCGATACCTACGTCGCCCGGAACGCCCTGGTCGTCGGCTTCATCATGGGCTTCGCGATCATCCCGATCATCTACACCATCGCGGAGGACGCCCTATCGACCGTGCCGGAGCACCTCAGGGCCGCCTCGCTGGGCGCCGGGGCGACACCCTGGCAGACCGCCGTGCGGATCGTCATTCCGACGGCCATGAGCGGTCTCTTCTCGGCGGTGATGATCGGCCTCGGACGCGCCGTCGGCGAGACCATGATCGTCCTCATGGCGGCCGGCAACACGCCGGTGATGGAACTGAACGTCTTCAACGGCTTCCGGACGCTCTCGGCGAACATCGCGGTCGAGCTGCCCGAGGCCGTCCGTGACAGCACGCATTACCGGACGCTCTTCCTGGCCGCGCTGGTTCTCTTCGTGCTCACCTTCATCCTGAACACCTTCGCCGAGGTCGTCAGGCAGCGCTTCCGCAAGAGGGCCTACCAGCTATGACCATCGACGAGTCGAAGAGCCCCGCGAGCGGCGTCGAGAAGTCAAGAGGTCGGCGTCGCCCCCGCAAGGGCGGCGTCTCGCTGCGCGCGCGCGGCGAGCCCCTGATCTGGCTCACCGGCGGTGCGCTGGTGATCTGCATCGCGATGATCCTCGGACTCCTCGGCCTCGTGCTCTACCAGGGTTTCTCGACCTTCTGGCCGGGCTCCCTGCTGCGCTACGAGCTCCACGACGGCAAGGTCTACCTCGGCGAACTCGCGCGCGAGGAGACCCATCGCATCGATCCGGACGTCCTGGCGAGGCTGCCCGCGACCGAGATGGCCGCGGCTCGCCGCGACATGGGCGCGACCGAGGAGGGCTTCCTCCGCCGTCGTCTCGTTCGGACCGGCAACTACGACATCACCAGGACGCACTTCCACTGGGTCGAGGCCTACGAGATCAAGAGCACCGAGGCTCCGGACTGGGCCCTCGTGGTCGAGCGGCTGGAGTGGGGGCGCTTCTACGGGACGCCGACGGGCTTCAAGACCGACGGCGTTCTCGTTGCCGAGGACGCGGCGGCGGCCTTCGCGCTCTACGAGGGCCTGGCCGAGGAGGTCACCGAGCGACGCCGCCACATCGTGGAACTCGAGAAGCACGAGATCGGCGCCATCAACCGTCGCCTCGAGGGCGAACGCCTCGATCTCAAGCAGATCGAGCTCGACGAGGGCGAGGACTCGGCGGCCTGGCGCGAGAAGAAGGCCGAATACGATCGGCTCGAGGCCGGATCAAAGGCCGACTTCGCCCGCCTGAGCGAAGACGTCCGGGCGCTCAAGGCCGAGAACGGGCGCCACGTCCTCGTGATGGAGACCATCGACGGCGTGACGGTCGATCTGCCTCTCGAGGAGATCGTCCTCGCCTATCCCCCCAACCGTCTCGGCTTCGCCGACAAGCTCGGCATCTACCTCGGACGCTGGTGGGAGTTCCTGAGCGACGAGCCGCGCGAGGCCAACGCCGAAGGCGGCGTCTTCCCGGCGATCTTCGGCACGATCACGATGACGCTCATCATGTGCCTCATGGTCGCGCCCTTCGGCGTTCTCGCGGCGCTCTACCTGCGGGAGTACGCCAAGAAGGGGCCGATCGTCAGCGCCGTCCGCATCGCCATCAACAACCTGGCCGGCGTGCCCTCGATCGTCTTCGGGGTCTTCGGGCTCGGCTTCTTCTGCTACATCTTCGGAGCCACGATCGACGAGCTCTTCTTCGAGGCCAAGCTCCCCAGCCCGACCTACGGCACGGGCGGCATCCTCTGGGCGTCCCTCACCCTGGCGCTGCTGACCCTGCCGGTCGTGATCGTCGCGACCGAAGAGGCGCTCTCCGCCGTCCCCAACTCGATGCGCGAGGGTTCCTATGCCTGCGGAGCGAGCAAGTGGCAGACGATCCGCCGGATCGTCCTGCCCCGGGCGATGCCCGGCATCATGACGGGCATGATCCTCGCCATGGCGCGCGGCGCCGGCGAGGTGGCCCCTCTCATGCTGGTCGGTGCCGTGAAGCTGGCTCCCGAGCTTCCGATCGACGGGATCGCGCCCTTCATCCACCCCGAACGCAGTTTCATGCATCTGGGCTTCCACATCTACGACCTCGGCTTCCAGAGCCAGAACAGCGAGGCCGCCAAGCCCATGGTCTTCACGACCACATTGCTCTTGATCACGATCATCGCGTGCCTGAACATCGGGGCGATCTTCATCAGGTCCCGGCTCAGGAGGAAGTTCACCGCCAGCCAGTTCTGACGGAGACGAACGACCATGAAGAACCCAATCTCGACCGGGACGACCAGGACCATGACCGACAAGGAAGACCAAGGCATCGACCTCGACGAGGGGGTGAAGCGGCCCGGCACGGCGGACATGGACGTGCAGACGGCCATCGCTCGCGGCCTGCCCTTCAAGACCGAGTACCACAAGGAGGTCTTCAGCACGCCGGCTGATCTCGAGGTCGAGAACTTCGAGCTCTGCTACGGTGACAAGAAGGCCCTCTTCGACATCAACATGCGGGTGCCCTCCGGCAAGGTCACGGCCCTCATCGGCCCCTCGGGCTGCGGCAAGTCCACGCTGCTGCGGTCGGTCAACCGGATGAACGACCTGATCGACATCGTCCGGATCACGGGCGACATGCGTCTCAACGGCGATTCCATCTACGCGCCCGGCGTCGACGTCATCGAGCTCCGCAAGCGGATGGGCATGGTCTTCCAGAAGTCCAATCCCTTCCCGATGAGCATCTACGAGAACGTGGTCTACCCCCTGCGGATCGACGGCGAGCGCGACCGCAAGGTTCTCGACGAGGTCTGCGAGACGAGTCTCCGGGGCGCGGCCCTCTGGGCCGAGGTGAAGGACCGCCTGAACGATTCGGCGCTCGGCCTCTCCGGCGGTCAGCAGCAGCGGCTCTGCATCGCCCGCGCGATCGCCAGCGAGCCGGAGGTCCTGCTGATGGACGAGCCCTGCTCGGCGCTCGATCCGGTGGCGACCGGCAAGATCGAGGATCTGATCGAGGAGCTCAAGGGCTCCTACACCATCCTCATGGTGACCCACAACATGCAGCAGGCGGCGCGCGCGAGCGACTTCACCGCCTTCATGTACCTCGGGCGCATGGTGGAGTACGGGCCGACCGACACCATCTTCACCAACCCGCACCGCAAGGAGACCGAGGACTACATCACCGGTCGCTTCGGCTAGGAGCACGATCGAACCGCCGTCATACGGTGCCAGGCACGTTCCAACCGGGCGCGAAACCCGCGAGGAGACTGCGGGGACCGACGGCGCGCCCGTGCGGAAAGTGCCAGGCACCCTACGCCGCCGGTTCGATTGTGCTCCTAGTCGATCTTCAACTCGATCGACTCGATGAAGTCACCCTGCAGCAGGGCGTCGAGGACCTCCCAGCCCTTCGTCATCCGGCCGAAGATCGTGTAGCGTCCATCCAGGTGCGGCGTCGGCACATGCGTGATGAACCACTGGCTGCCGCCGGTGTCGCGGCCGGCCAGCGCCATGCCGATCGTGCCGCGCTCGTAGCTGAGGAAATTCGGTTCGCAGGGGATGGTCCAGCCCGGACCGCCCCAGCCGTCGCCCCGGGGGCAGCCGGCCTGCACCACGAAGTCCGGCACCACGCGATGGAAGCGGATGCCCTCGTAGTGGCCGGACTCGACCAGCTTGATGAAGTTCCAGACCGTGATGGGGGCGAGGTCGGAGCGCAGGCCGAGTTCGAGGTCGCCGCGATTGGTGCGGACGATCGCAGAGACCTTTTTCGTCCTCAGGGCGAGGATCTCGGCGGCCCGTGCCCGGGTCGCCTCGTCGGCGGGCGTCGCCGCCGCGGGCTCGAGACCCTCGATCATGGCTGCCGCCATGGTCCGGACGGCCGACTCGGGGTCGCTCGTAGCGATGGTCCGGATGAGGGCCTCGTCGCCGATCTTCTCGGCCAGCTTCAGGACGCTCTGCTTGGTCTCGGCCTGCGAGGCGGGCATCTTCTCGTAGGCCGCCGTCGCCAGTTCGCCGGCCCGGCCCTTCCGCGTATCGTCGAACTCGGCCTCCGCGAGGATGTCGGCTGCGAGCGCGAGGAGGACCTCGTCGGTCTCCTCCTCGAGAGTCTCGAAGGCGACCTCGGTTCTGCCGGCGGGCTTCGCGTCCTTCATCGCCTCGAATGTCGCGGCTCTGACCCGGACGTCGAGATCGGCCAGAAAGCGACCCGGCCAGGGACCGGCCTCGATCTTCGACGCGATGAGCGCGCGGGCGTAGGCGGCGCGCATCACGAAGGAGGGCTGGAGGCGGAATTCGGGCGCGAGCCTCAGGGCAGCCCCGGGCGCGAGAGCGAAGTAGGCGGCGACGGCGTTCGCGCGCAGGTCCTCGACCGGATCCTCGGAGAGCAGGGCGTAGACGAAGGTCGCCATGCCGCGACGACCCTTCTCGCCGCCCCAGTCGTGCTGTGCGCCGAGCGCGGCGATCCCCTCGAGGGCCGTGCGCCGGATCTGCGGGTCCTCCGACCGCAGCGCGCCGGCGAAGGCACGGGCGCAGTCGCCGCCCGGCTCCTTCGCGGCGCCGGGCTGCGCCGCGAGGACGGCCAGCGAGCGCAGCGCTCGGATGTGAAAGGCGCGCTCCTTCCGGGCCAGCATGAAGCCGTCGAGGGCGAGGATCGCGCGTGGGTCCTTCAATCGGCCCAGCGCGCGCGCGGCGTTGCCGGCGACCTCGACGTCCTCGTCGCCGAGCAGGGCGATGAAGCGCTCGAAGCCCTCCTTCGGCGCGATGCGCATCAGGTAGTAGGCGGTCGCGCGGCGGATCTCGTCGGGGGTCTCCGGATTCAGGAGCAGGGCGAAGGCCTCCTCCGCGAAGAGGCCGCGAAGATCCTCGGGCGCGCGCCAGCCGTAGAGGAAGCGCTCGCGACCACCGGCGGGAAGGCCCGCCTTCAGCCTCGCCTCGTCGGTCTCCTTCTCGACCCAGGCCAGCGGCCAGTCCGGCGTCGATTCGACCCGGGCGAGGTAGCGCGCGAGGCGCTCGACCTCGTCCTGGTCCGGGCCCTGGCCCGTGAGGAGGGGAGCGGCGACGACGAAGGCGAGGAGGATGTGTCTCATGACTGACGGGCCTTTCGGAGCTTGCCGAGGTCGATGTCCTCGTAGCGCGAGAGCCGGGCGATGAAGTCGTCCTGGATGGCGGCGAGGGCCTCCGGCGATCGGGCCTCGAAGCGCAGGGTGAGGTTGGCCGTCGTGTTGCTGGCTCGGACGAGTCCCCAGCCCTGGTCGTAGACGACGCGGGCGCCGTCGATGGTGATGACCTCGTGATCGGCCTCGAAGTCGGCGACCAGCTGCGCGACCCGTTCGAACTTGGTCGCCTCCGGGACGGCCGCCTTGATCTCGGCGGTGCTGAAGGTCTCCGGGAAGTCGGCGAAGAGGGCGGAGCAGCTCCGACGCGTCTTCTCCATGAGTTCGAGGACCTTCAGGGCGCAGTAGAAGGAGTCGTCGATGAGGTGATACTCGCGGCCGAAGACGATGTGGCCCGACAGTTCGCCGCCGAGGATGGCGTCGAGCTCCTTCATCTCCTGCTTCAGGATCGAATGGCCGGTGCGCCCCATGACCGGGACGCCGCCGTGGTTGCGCACGTCCTCCTCGACGAAATCCGAGCACTTCACGTCGAAGCGCACCGTACCGCCGCGATGGCGCGAGAGAAGGTCACGGGCGAAGAGGCAGAGCAACCAGTCGGCGCTGATCTTGCGGCCGGTCTCGTCGATGACGCCGAGCCGATCGGCGTCGCCGTCGAAGCCGAAGCCGCAGTCGGCGCCGATCTCCGTCACCTTCGCCACCAGGTCGACCATGTACTCGGGCACCTCCGGATCGGGGAGGTGATTGGGGAAGCTGCCGTCGGGTTCGGTGTAGAGCTCGACGACCTCGTGCCCGGCCCGGCGGAGGATGGCCGGGACGAGCGGTCCGGCGACGCCGTTGCCGCAGTCCACAACGACCTTCATCTTCCGGCTGAAGGCGAAGCGGTCGAGCAGCTGCTCGGCGTAGGCCTCCCGGATGTCGCGGGTCGTGACGGAGCCTTCGCCCTCCTCGAAGTCCCCCTTCTCGATGGCGCGGCGGAGCTTCTGCACCGACTCGCCGTGGATGGCGAGCGTCCCCTCGCAGATCTTGATGCCGTTGTAGTCCACCGGGTTGTGCGAGCCGGTGATCATGGCGCCGCCGTCGGCGCGCAGATCGATGATGGCCCAGTAGAGCATGGGCGTCGTGAGCTCGCCGAGGTCCACGACCTCGAGGCCGGTCTCGGCCAGGCCCCGGGCGAAGGCCGCGGCGAAGGCGGGCGAGGAGAGCCGGACGTCGCGGCCGACGAGGGCCTTCGATCGTCCCTTGCGCACGAGGCGCGTGCCGAAGGCCCGGCCGACCAGACCCAGGATCTCCTCGTCCAGGTCCGGCCCCACCAGGCCGCGGATGTCGTACTCGCGAAAGATCCCCGGATTCATCTCATCCCCCCAGGCTTCCGGACCCGGAGCGGGTCCGCCGACGACATGATAGAATCCCGCGCCCCGAAGTCACCATGGGAGCCGGCATGAGCTTCAGACTGCTA
>JBFIHP010000081.1:0-9041 GCA_041601735.1 Planctomycetota bacterium
CCGGCGGCGCGGGGTCCGCGGCGCCGCCCTGGAACCTCCGGGAGACAATTCATGCCCGCGCTGGAACGCTATCAGGTCGCGCTCTGTCAGCTCGACCAGCCCAACCCGACGGACCGGGCGGGGATGCGCAAGAGCAGCCTGCGGATGACGGCGCTGATGGAGCGCGCGGTCCTGGGCTACGAGCCCTTCTTCGACGTCCGCCTGGTCGTCTTCCCCGAGTTCGGGCACGCGGCCCCGGTCTACGAGACCGTCGCGGAGCTCGAAGAGCGGCTGGCCCTGCCGGCCGAAAACGAGGAGATCGACCTCATCGCCGCGAAGGCGAAGGAGCTCGGCTGCTGGGTTCAGACCGCGAGCTTCATCGAGAGCGACCCGCGCTTTCCGGGGCGGCTCTTCAACACGACCCTGCTCATCGACCCCGAGGGCCGGACGCGCTCGCGCTACCGCAAGGTCAACCCCTGGATCCCCTGGGAGGTCCACTCGAGCCCGCACGACATCCCGGACTACCCCGACGACCCCCTCCCCGTCGTCGAGACCGAGCTCGGCAATCTCGCGGTCGCGACCTGCTACGACTGGCTCTTCCCCGAGCTGCTGCGCAGCTACGCCCTGCGCGGCGCCGAGGTCCTGATCCGCATCTCGGCCTACATGGATCCCTGGGGTGCCACCGAGCCGATGGACTGGTGGACGGTGGTGAATCGCTGCCGCGCGCTCGAGAACCAGTGCTTCGTCGCCGCCTGCAACCAGGGCGCATCGGAGGGTCGCTACCCGCCCTTCTCCTGGCCCGGCGGCAGCATGGTGGTCGACTACGACGGCCGCGTCCTCTCGCAGGCGAGTCCCGGTCCGGGCGAGAAGATCGTCGTGGCCCCCATCGACCTCGCGGCGCTCCGGCACGCGCGTGAGCGGAGGCTCGGTCACGACCTGCGTGCCCATCACCGCGCCGAACTCTACGGCGGTCTTTCCCGTCCGGTCTACCCCGCCGGGAAGGACGAGACCGCACCGAGCGTCGCCGACCTTCGCGATCGCATCCGGGCCGCACGCCGTCGACTTCACGAGGACTGACCATGTCGCGATTGCTGCTCTGTCTGCCCTTCTTCCTGTCGCTCCTCGCCCTCTCCTGCGGCGACGACGCGAAGCCCGCGCCCGGGAGCGCGGAGCCGCCGCTCGACTGGCCCGCTGCCTCGGAGCTGAACGATCGCGCCGTGCTGCTGATGGATCAGGGCCTGATCGGCGAGGCCGTGCCGCTCTTCGAGGAGCTCGTCCGGCGCACGCCGTCGTCGCTCTACGAGCCGCGCTTCAACCTCGCCGTCGCGCTGCTCAACAGCCAGAACAACGACCCGAAGATCCGCTTCAAGGAGATGGACCGCTCCGAGGCGATCCTCCGCGAGCTCTGCGCCGAGGCGCCCCGGCGCACCCGCGGCCACTACACCCTGGCGATCCTCCTCGAGCACCTCGGCCGGGACCGGGAGGAGATCCGCCGGGAGCTCGAGACCTGCCGGGCGCAGGCCCCCCTCGATGCCGATTGCGCCTATCGCCTGGGCAAGTTCTGGTTCGAGGAGGGCTCCGAGCACCTGAAGACGGCCGAGCCCCACCTCCTGGCCGCGCTCGAACTGGACCCCCAGCTGGCCAGCGCCTGGAACACGCTCTTCGGCACCCTGCGGCGACTCGGCGAGAAGGAACGCGCGGCCGAGGCGATGCGGCTCTTCCAGCTCTACTCCGACACGCGCCCCGAGGTCGGCCGCAAGCTCTCGCTGGTCTACAACGGCATGGGCGAGCTCGCGACCTGCATCAGGCGCCTGCCGCGCTGGGGCCCGCCCATCGCTGCCGCGACGCCGCAGCTCGTCCTCGAGGTCGAGGGCGACCCGATCGCCGAGCACGCCCTGCTCACCGGACCGCCGGTCCTGAACCCGGAGCGCGACGCCCTCGAGGCCGCGCGGCGCTTCGCCGCGGCCTTCGCGCATCCACCCGCGATCCACGACCTCGACGGCGACGGCCGCATCGAGGTCTTCCTCCCCTTCGGCTCCGAACCCGCCGGGCTCTTCAGCCTCGGCGACGAGGGCTTCCATCCGGTGGCGGAGCGCTGGAAGCTGCCCGAGCTTCGCGGCGTGGTGGGCGGGCTCTTCGCCGACGTCGATCACGACGGCCGCCCCGATCTCTACGTCTTCGGCGCCGCCCTCGGCAACCTCTACCTCAACCGCGAGAGCGGTCTGCTGCCTTGCCCCCTGCCGGAGGGCGAGCCCGCCCTCCGGGTCGGCGCGCAGATCGCCGATCTCGACAACGACGGCGACCTCGACCTCGCGGAGATGAACTTCACGAAGATCCCCGACGCGGCCGAGCTGGAGGGCGATTCCTTTCCGGTTCGCCCGATCGAGAACCGGCTGCTCAGCAACCTCCGGCCGACGATCTACGAGGGCGAGGACGCGACCGGGACCGCCTTCCGGTCGGTGACCGCGGAACCCTTCTCGACCACGATGGTGGGTACCGCCTCGCTCTGGCTCGACCTCGACCGCGACGGCGACCTCGATCTCGCCCTCGGCGAGTCCATGGCCGGCCGCATCATCAGCATGGTCAACGACCGGATGTTTCGTTTCCGTCCCGGCCGCCGCGGCGAGAGCCTCGCCCCGGAGAAGACGGTGGGGAGCCTGATCGCGCTGGACATCGACGGCGACGGCGACCCCGAT
Source organism: Planctomycetota bacterium (assembly GCA_041601735.1). Classification (GTDB taxonomy): domain Bacteria; phylum Planctomycetota; family DRQF01; genus JACKGY01. Next base: position 2,676 of record JBFIHP010000081.1, read on the forward strand.
CTCGTCAGCGGGTCCTGGTCGGCGCAACCGACCTACCGCTGGATTCGCACCACCAGGACCTTCGATCTCGAGGCCTGGCCGATCCCGGGAATCGAGCGGGCCCTCCCCTGGTCGCGGCCCTACCCCGCCGACCTCGACAACGACGGCGACCAGGACCTCGTCTTCGTCTCGAACACGGGGGCCAGCCTCATCGCCCGCAACGACGACGGCTACTTCGACCTGAGCGAGGGACCGCGCCTCTCGGGGCACGGCCTGGCCTTTCACGATGTCAACGGTGACGGCCTCCTCGACGCCGTCTTCGCCGATCCGGTGACGGGACGACCGCGCGTGGCCCGCAACCGGACCGAGGGGGCCGGCCGGAGCATGACGATCGCCCTGCGCGGCAAGCGCAACCAGGGGATGGCGGCCACCTGGTCGACCCGCTTCGGGACGGGTGCGAGCGTCGAGGTCGCGGCTCGGGGACACCGGGTCGTCCGAGACGTCATGACCCGCAACGGCAGCGCCGCCGGGACCGGCCCGCATCTCCACGTCGGTCTCGCCGACCGGTCGAAGGCCGACACCCTTCGCATCCTCTGGCCGGACCTCGTCATCCAGACCGAGGCCGACGACGGCTCGCGCCCGCTCGTGATCGAGGAGGTAAATCGCAAGGCCTCGTCCTGCCCGGTCCTCTTCAAGCCCGACGGTCGGGGCGGCTTCGCCTTCGTCACCGACTTCCTCGGCGTGGGCGGCCTCGGCTTCTTCATGAAGCCGGGCGAGTTCGCGCCGCCGGATCGCAACGAGACCGTACGCATCGGCGAGCTCCTTCCGGTCGCAGACCACTACGAGCTCAGGGTGCACGAACCGATGGAGGAGGTCTCCTACCTCGACTCCTTCCACCTCCTGGCCGTCGATCACCCCGCGGGCAGCGAGGTCCAGGCCGATGAACGGCTGGCCACGGCGGAGCCCATGCCAAGCGGCAGGCCGCTGCTCTTCACGACGGGCTTCCTCCCCCTCGCCGCTCGCAGCGACACCGGTCGCGACTGCCTCGACGAACTCACGCGCGAGGATCGCGTCTACCAGCCGGACATCGCCCTCGATCCGCGCTTCACCGGCTACCTCGCCCGCGAGCAGGCGATCGAACTCGACTTCGACCAGGCCGCGATCGCCGCGGCCCGGCCGGACCCCGGAGCGAATCTCTGGCTCTTCCTCGACGGCTTCGTCGAGTATCCCTACTCGCACGTCAACTACGCGGCCTGGGAGGCGGGGCTGCGCGGGAAGGCCTTCTCGCTCGACGTCCGCGACGACGAGGGCGCCTGGCGCGAGATCGCGGCCGAGCTCGGCTATCCCGGCGGCATGACCCGCTGCATGGCGACCGAGGTCACGCGCGCCTTCGAGGCCGGGATCGGCAGCCTGCGCCTGCGCAGCAACCTCGACATCCGGGTCGATCGGGTCCGTCTGGCCTGGGTCCTGCCGGAGGACCGGATGACGCTCCATCGCCGCGCCTTCACGACCGCCGAGCTGCGCTTCGCGGGCTACCCCGAGGAGCGTTCGCCGGACGGTCGCGAGCCCAAGCTCTACGACTACCGGCGGATGAGCCCCGACTTCGACTGGAAGGTCATGGCGGGGCGTTACACGGCCTTCGGCGACGTCACGGGGCTCTTGACCGAAGCCGACGACGCCATGGTGATCATGGGGCACGGCGAGGAGATCGTCCTGCGCCTGCCGGTGGCGGCGCTGCCGCCCGTCCCCGAGGGGATGATCCGGACCTTCTTCCTCGAGGCCGAGGGCTATTGCAAGGACATGGACCCCTACACGGCCTTCCCGGAGACCGTGAGCCCCCTGCCGCATCGGGGCCTGATCGACTATCCTGGCGCCCTCGAATCAGGGCCCGACGAGGACCGCGCCCCGCGCGAGCGCCTGGTCCCGGGCCGCTACCGTTGATCCCGTCTGCCGAAAGGAACGCCGCGATGCGCATCCTCGCCCTGCTCTTCGCCATGACCCTCGCCCTGCCGGCGCAGGTCAAGACCGACGACATGAACATCCTCGGCCTCGACTACGAGCTGCGGGTCCTCGAGGACACGCAGACGATCGAGATCGGCCTGCGGGTGAGCGGCCTCGATCGCGATCATCTCCGCGTGGCGATGCCCGAGTGGACGCCCGGCTCCTACGCCATCCGCGGCTTCGGCGACTGGGTGAGCGACTTCCGGGCGACGGCCGGCGAGACCGAGCTGTCCTTCGAGCGCATCGATCGCGGCCACTGGACGATCGCGACCGGCGGCGCGGAGACCGTCGAGGTCCGCTACACGCTCGCGCCGCGCCAGCGCCGCTTCACCAACTTCAAGCCGGATCCGGAGAAGCGCTACAGCGGCATGCACATCCAGGGGCCGAACACCTTCATGTACGTCTTGGGCGCGGAGCGCGGCACGCCGGTGAGCTGTCGCTACGTCCTGCCGGAGGGCTGGCAGGTCGCCAACGGCATGAACCTGACGGACGATCACTTCCTCCGCCGCTCGAAGGACTACGACACCTTCATCGACAATCCGACGATCCTGGGCAAGTTCCTGCGGCGGACCTTCGAGGAGCGGGGCGCTGAGTTCGCCTGCGTGTTCTGGAACCCGGCCGACAAGTACGAGTTCGACGTCGATGCCTTCGTCGAGATCTGCCGCAAGATCGTCGTCTACCAGGGCTCGATCTTCGGAGGCTACCCCTTCCGGCGCTACGAGTTCCTCTTCACGCTCTCGCCCTTCGGCGGCGGCGGCCTCGAGCATCTGACCTCGACGAGCATCGGGCTCTCCGATCGCTCGATGGCGGCCAACCCCCTGAGCGGCGCATCGATCACGGCCCACGAGTTCTTCCACACCTGGAACGTGAAGCGCATCCGGCCCGAGAGCCTGGGTCCCTTCGACTACGCCCGCGAGAACTACACCGGCAACCTCTGGGTCGCCGAGGGCTGGACCTCCTACTACGGCGACATCACGCTCATGCGCACGGGGATGATGACCCGCGACCGCTACCTCCGGCAGATGGCGGCCGGAATCGCGCGCGAGGGCTCGAAGGAGCGCCGCAAGGAGCACTCGGTCAGCTGGGCGAGCCGCCACGTCTGGCATCGCGACCAGGACCGCAGCGCCGGCGCGCGGGTCGATTACTACACGAAGGGCGAGATCCTCGGCCTCCTGATCGACCTGATGATCCGCGACGCCACCGACGGCCGGAAGTCGCTTGACGACGTGATGAGCTTCATGAACCGCTGGTTCGCCGAACACGACGTCGGCTACGGCGAGGACGACGTCGAGCGCGCCTGCACGGCGGTATCGAACCGCGACTTTGCGGAGTTCTTCGCCCGGTACGTGAACGGGCAGCTCGACCCGCCCTATGACGAGATCTTCGCGCCCTTCGGGCTCGTCTACCGCGAACGCAAGCTCGAGGCGGCCTTCCCCTTCAGCACGCGCAGCGTGGACGGCGGTCAGCAGATTCGCTTCCTGCGACCCCAGGGCCGCGAGTCCGGTCTCGAACGCGGCGACCTGATCGTCTCGGTGGACGACCGGGAGCTCCGGGATGCGGACGCCTGGCTCGAGGGCAAGAAGCCCGGCACGCGGGCGCGCCTCGTCGTCGAGCGCGACGGCGCCGCGCGAGAGGTCGAGGTCGAGCTCATCGCGCTCAGCCGCAGTCAGGTCACCCTGGAGCAGCGGCCCGAACTCGACGAACGCCAGGCCCGCCTCCTCGAATCCTGGTACACCGGCCGTTAGGCGTCGGGCGCGAAGTCGCCGCTCGGCGACGATCCGGTGCCGGACCTGTCCCGCGCGGAGGCCTCGGTGCCGCCTACGAGGGATCGGTCGGGCCGACCGGATCGACGCGACTGCCGGTCTGCCCCGTCGCCTCGATGATCGCGGCGACGGGCGAGCCGGCACCGGAACTCTCCAGGAGGCGGAAGCACCCATCCTCCAGGCGGTAGACGCCGCCGTCCACCTCGGTGGCACGATCCTCGTTCGAACCGGTGATCAGGATTCCGCCCGGCCGGAGGACGCGGGCGAAGCCGGCGAGGATCGCGCGGAACTCGTCGGCCGAGAAGTAGGAGCGGTTCAGGACGTTCATGGCCCGGACGAGATCGAGCGAGGCCGGCGCCGCGAGAGGTTCCCGGATATCGTGCCGCTCGAGCCGGAATCCCGCCTCGGTCTGCTCGAGCCGCCTCGCCTGGATGCAGAAGAGCGAGAGGGTCGAGCGCTCACCGCCTCCGCGCAGGAGGGCCTCGGCGCGCCGCGCCAGCCGCCGCCGCAGGAGGTTGTTGATCGGGTAGCGCAGCCAGCTGTCGGGCCGGCGCATGTTGAAGACGAAGGGCGCCGACATCAGTTCGATGATGTCGCCCCCCGGCGAGAGCGTGATCCGGAACTCGCCGTCGCGGATGACCTCGAGATGGGGGGCGTAGTCCGAGGCGGTGAAGCTCAGGGTCGCGTCGGGTCTGGCGTTCCTGAGCCGCCGGTAGAAGTCGCAGGAGGTCCGGGCATCGGAGACGCCGCAGTCATGCACATCCAAGGCGTCGGCCGGGAGCTGCCCCCCGATGACCTCGAGGCAGCGCTCGTCAAAAGCGGCGAAGCGATCGGCATAGGTCCGCTTGTAGGTCCCCCGATCATCGACGAAGCCCAGCAGGATCTTCTCCGCCAGTTCCGAGGCGTCATCTTCGGCCGCGACCTCGTCGAGCAGGGTGATGCTCACCCGGGTCCGCTCCGCGAGGATGTCCTCCATGGAACTGCGGCGGAGCTCCTCGATCGAACAGACGCCCTTTCTGATCATGCGGCTTTCCTTCCGACGACGGGGTCTTCACGCGCGGCGCTGATATCATCGAGCGACCCCCGCCCTGAGCATAGTGTAATCACGGGCAACCGAATCAAGGTCGAGCCGAGCGAATGATCAAACGCCGCCCCGTCTTCTTCTTCATGATCGTGTTCCTCTCGGCATCCGCCGTCCTCACGGCCGTCACGGCCATCCGCTTCGAGGTCACGGTCCTGTTCGCCTGGCTCCTCGGCGCGAATCTCGTCGCCTTCGCGCTCTGGGGCTTCGACAAGCTCCAGGCCAGACGCTCGGGCTGGCGGGTGCCGGAGACGGCCCTGCACCTGATGTCGCTGCTCGGCGCGACCCCTGCCGCTCTCATCGGCATGAAACTCTTCCGGCACAAGACGATGAAGATGCACTTCAAGCTGACCTACGCCGTGCTCCTCCTCGTCCAGATCGCCGTCGTGATCACCCTGGCGCGCAGCGGCGAGACGCCGTGACCGTCGCGGATTGCGGCCATCGTCCGCCCTGCCCGGGCTGCCCGCGTCTCGGCGAGGGCGGGCTCGACCCCGAGCTCATGCTCGGGGTCCGCGAGCTCGCCGCACGACTCGACGCGCCCCTCGAGCCTCTTCTCGAGGGCGCGGGCGCCGGCCACCGGGTCCGATCGAGGCTCGCGCTGCGCGGCCGGTCGGGCCGGCCGCTGATCGGGCTCTTCCAGAAAGACAGCCACAGGATCGTCGCCATCCCCCGCTGCCCGATCCATCATCCCGCCGTCAACCGGGCCGCCTCGGCCCTGCGGCTCGTCCTGCGCGAGATGAAGGTCGACTTCTACCGCGAGCAGAGCGGTCGCGGGCAGTTCCGCTACGCGCAGTTCGTGGTGGAGCGGACGACCTCGCGGGTCCAGCTGACCCTGGTCATGAACGACCGGGATCGGGCGACCGCCGATCGCGTCGCGGGAACGCTCGTCGATCGCGAACCCGAGCTCTTCCAGTCGATCTGGCGCAACGAGAACAGGGGGACGGGCAATGCCATCCTCGGCCCGACTTTCGATAGGCTCCGGGGCGAGGACTGGCTGACCGAGGATTTCGCGGGGGCCCGGCTCTTCTTCCACCCCGGGAGCTTCGGTCAGGCCAACCTGGATCTCGCCGAGACGATGGTCCGGCGGGTGCAGGACGCGATTCCCGCCGGATCGGCCCTGCTCGAGTACCACGCCGGGGTCGGTGCGATCGGTCTCGGCCTGCTCGATCGGCTCTCGAGCTACACCGCCAACGAGGCCTCGCCCCACGGTCTCGCGGGGCTACGGCGCGGACTCGCGGCCGCGGGGAGTTCCGCTGCCGTGCTCGAGGGACCGGCCGCGGGGCAGCTCGACGCCCTGCCCGCGGCCGACGCCGTCATCTGCGATCCCCCGAGGAAGGGCCTGGAGCCCGACCTTCTCGCGGCCCTCGCCGCCCGGCGTCCGCCCGTCCTCGTGATCCTCCACTGCGGCTTCGAGGCCGCCGTTCGCGACCTCGGCGCCCTTCGAGCCGCCGGTCTGAGGGTCGAGCGCATCCTCCCGGTCGCGCTCTTTCCCTACACCCGACACGTCGAACTGGTGAGCTTCCTCCGCGCCTGAAGCCATCG
>JBFIHP010000082.1:0-9037 GCA_041601735.1 Planctomycetota bacterium
AGGCGCGCTATCTCGCGCTCGAGCACGGCGTCGCAGTCGAGGTCGCGCGGCAGTACCCCTCGATCAGGCTCGGGCCGGACTTCGAGTCCGACGACGGCCGCGCGAGCCTGGGCTTCGGGCTTTCGATCGGAGTTCCGCTCTTCGACGGCAACGCAGGCGGCATCGCGGTGGCCGAGGAGGAGCGCCTGGCCGGCCGAGAGGACTGGCGCGGCGCGCTCATCGAGCTGGCGAGTCACGAGCGCCTGGCGAGGTCGCGTGCCGGGCGAGCGCGTGCCGCGCTCGCGGCGCTGCGAGCGACCTCGATGCCCGCCGCCGATGCCGCCGAACGCGCGCTCGAAGCCCGGTTGGCCGCCGGTCAGGCCTCACTGCTCGAGGTCCTGACCGCCCGTCGCGCCATTGCGAACGCGCGGCTGAAGGAGATCGAACTGGTCGGCGAGGCCGCGATTCAGGCTCTGGATGCGCTCTGGTACGGAGGTCGGCTCTTCGCCGATCCCGCGGACGAAGGAGAGGAACGATGAGGAACTGCCGCATGAGGGTCCTGGCGACGCTCGCGATCGGCGTGCTCGCGGCCTGCGGCGGCGACGAGCCGCGCAGGACGGAGCAGAACTCCGCCGCGGCGCCGGCCACCAATCGCATCGATCTGCCGCTGAGCGTCCGGCAGAACCTCGGCATCACCTGGGCCGAGGCCCGACAGGGGCATCTCGAGAGGGTCGTCGCGCTGCCCGGCGAGGTCGTCGCCCGACCCGATCGGACCTGGGAATTCCACGCGCCGCTGGCCGGCACGGTCACGAGTCTCGCCCGACCCTGGCAGGCCGTCGAGGCGGGCACGGTGGTCGCGCGCATCGCTTCGCCCGCGCTTGCCGAGCTGCAATCGGCCATCCTGCTGGCCCGCGAGCGAGCCGTCGAGACGAGCCTCGAACTCGCCCGCGTTCGCGCCGAGGTCGAGCCCGAGCGGGCGCTCAGGGATGCACGTACCCGTGCCGCGCAGCGCGCGAAGGAGGCGCTCGGTCGGCAGGAGGAGTTGCGCTCGCAGGCCGCCGATCTGGCCGCCGCAGCCGCCCGACGACTCGCCGAGGTCGAGGGACTGAGGAAGTCCGATGCCGTCTCCGCGGCCGGCCTGCTGGTCGCACGCCGGGAGGCGCTCGAAGCGGCGCGTGTCGGAACCGAAACGGAGAAGGCGTTCCGCGACCTGCTGATCGAGTCCTCCGAGCTGGCGCTCGCGGCCGCCTCCAGCGCGGCCCGCACCGCCGAGTCTCAGCGTCGGATCGATCTGCTGACGACCAAGCTGGCGGCAACCGAGGCGGCCTTCGATCAGCAGCTCCTGTCACTCGCCGCCCTGATCGGGATGTCCGCCGAGGAGCTGAACGAGGAGGTCGATGGCACGCCGCGCTGGGCCCGCCTGCGTGAGCTCGATCTGCGCGCGCCCGCCCGCGGAGTCGCGGTCGAGGTCCAGGCGTCGGCAGGGGCATGGGTCGAGCGCGACGCGCGCCTGGTGCGGATCATCGATCCGACGCAGCTCATGTTCAGGGCCCATCTGCCCGAAGCCGATGCCGCTCGCATCCCCGACGGTGCCGCGATTCGGGTCACGGTTCCGGGCGTCGAAGGGCGGTTCGAGGCCGGCGCGGTCGCGATCCGCCCGCTGGCCGAAGGCGCGACACGCAGCCTCCTTCTCGAGGGCTACCTCGACAACGCGCAGGGGCTCCTCCGCGGCGGCAACTCGGCCACGGCTCTCGTCGTTCTCGGCGAGGCTGCGAGCGAGGAGGTTCTCATTCCTACCGCCTGCGTCGTCCGCGACGGCCTCGAGTCGATCGTCTTCGTCCGCGATCCGGCAAACGAAGACCGCGTCGTCAGAACGATCGTCACGCTGGGGCGCGAGTCCGGCGGCGAGGTCGAGGTGATCGCGGGCGTCGGCGTCGGAGATCGGCTCGTCCGTGACGGCGTCCATCAGCTCAGGGAGACCGGTCTCGGCCAGACTGCGGCCGGCGGACACTTCCACGCCGACGGCACCTGGCACGCGGGAGACGAATGATGCTCAATCGCCTCATCCGCTGGTCGCTCGAGAACCGCTGGCTCGTGGTCCTCCTCGCCCTCGCGCTGGTGGCGGGGGGCGGCGTGGTCATCTCGGAGATGCCGCTCGACGTCTTCCCCGAGCTGAAGGCGCCGACCGTCACGGTGATGACCGAGGCGCCGGGCTTCGCCGCGGAGGAGGTCGAGGTCGCGGTGACCTTTCCGATCGAGACCGCCTTGAACGGCCTCCCCGGCATCCGGCGGGTGCGCTCGAGCTCGGCCATCGGTCTCTCGATCGTCTGGGCGGAGTTCGACTTCGAGGCCGACGTCTACCGTTCGCGGCAGCTCATCGCCGAACGCCTCGCCCAGGTCTCGGAGTCGTTGCCCGAGAACATCCATCCGCCCGAGATGACGCCGATCGCGAGCATCACCGGCGAGGTGATGTTGCTCGCGCTCTCGACCCGTGAGGGCGCCGGCGTCAGTCCGCTCGAGATCCGGCGCACGGCCGAGTTCGATCTCAGGACCAGGCTCCTGGCGGTCCCCGGCGTCGCGCAGGTGACGGCCATCGGCGGCGAACTCCCGGAGTTTCAGGTCGAGGTCCGCCCGGACGACCTCCAGCGGTTCGGGCTGACCCTGAAGGAGGTCGAAGAGGCCGTCGCCGCGGCCCACGCCCCGGTCGGCGGCGGCTACCTCGAGGACGTCCGCGGTCGCGAGCTGCCGATCAAGCCGCTCACCCGGGCCCGGAGCGTCGAGGACCTGGCCTTGATCCCGGTGGGCGCCTGGAAGGGGAGCCCCGTCCGGCTCGATCGCGTCGCCGACGTTCGGCTCGGCGGTGCCCCGAAGCGGGGCACCGGCTCCTCGCAGGGGCGGGACGCCGTCGTGCTCGCGATCCAGAAGAATCCCGGGGTCAACACCCTCGCCATAACCCGGGCGCTCGATACGGCGCTCGACGACTTCGAGGCCACGATGCCGGAGGGCATGCGCCTCGATCGGCAGGTCTTCCGTCAGGCCGACTTCATCGAGGTGGCGATCCGCAACGTCCTCGACGCCCTGCGTGACGGAACGATCTTCGTCGCCCTGATCCACTTCCTCTTCCTGCTCAACCTCAGGACGACCTTCATCACTCTGACCGCGCTGCCGCTGTCGATCGGCATCGCGTTGATCGTCCTCTATCTCATGGGCGCCAGCATCAACGTCATGACCCTGGGCGGCATCGCCGTCGCCGTCGGTTCGCTGGTGGACGACGCGATCGTCGATGTCGAGAACGTCTTCCGGAGGCTCCGCGAGAACGCGGCCCGCGCTCCTTCCGATCGCCGGTCGGCCCTGCGCGTCGTCTACGAGGCCAGCGTCGAGGTGCGCTCCTCGATCTTCCTGGCGACGCTCGTGATCGTCCTCGTCTTCGTCCCGCTCTTCTTCCTGAGCGGCGTCGAGGGCCGGTTCTTCCGCCCGCTCGGCGCCTCCTACGTCATCAGCCTGGCGGCCTCGCTCCTGGTCGCGATGACCGTGACGCCGGTCCTCTGCTACTGGCTGCTCGGCAGCGCGAAGATCGTCGAGCGCGGCGAGGGGCCCGTCGTTCGCGGCATCAAGGCCGCCTACGAATGGGGGCTCGGGCTCGTGCTCCGCTTCCGCCTGACCGTCCTCGGGCTGGCGGGTCTCCTGGTCGTCGGCACGCTTGCGCTCGCGCTGACCTTCGGCTCGTCCTTCCTGCCGGACTTCAACGAGGGGAGCATCACCCTGTTCCTGAACGTCCCTCCCGGGACCTCGCTCACGGAGTCGGCGCGCGCCACGCGGCAGATCGAGCGCCGCGTGCTCGAGATCGAGGGCGTGGCCGCGGTGACGCGACGCACCGGCCGGGCCGAGCGTGACGAGCACGCCGAGCCGGTGAGCGCGAGCGAACTCGACGTCCGTCTCGATCCGGAGGCCGATGCCGCGACGATCAAGAGGGAGCTCGTGAAGCTCCTCCGGGCGACGCCCGGCCTGACCTCGCAGATCGGCGGGCCGATCGCGCATCGGCTCTCGCACATCCTCTCGGGGACGCCGGCGGCCGTCGCCATCAAGGTCTTCGGCGACGACCTCGACCTGCTCCGGCAGATCGCGAGCGAGGTCGAGGGCGAGATCGCAGGGTTTCCGGGCGTCCAGGATCTGGTGGCGAATCGCGAGGTGATGATCGACACCCTGCCGATCGAGTTCGATCGCGAGAAGCTCGCCGCCTACGGGATGACCCCGGGCGAGGCCGCCCGCCAGATCGAGACGGCGTTTCGCGGCCGCAGCCTCGGCGTCGTGAACGAGGGCGGCGCGCGCTTCGACATCGTCGTGCGCCTCGCCGGCGCGGCGCGGCAGAGCCCGGAGGACGTCGCCCGCTTCATCCTGCACTCGCCCTCGGGCGCGCGGGTGCGGGTCGAGACCGTCGCCGGGCTCCGCGAGGAACGGGCCTCCAACCTGATCACCCGCGAGAACGTGAAGCGAAAGGCGGTCATCTCATGCAACGTCGCGGAGGGCGCCAACCTCGGCGACCTCGTCGCCGAGATCAGGGCGCGCGTCGATCCGATCGTCGCGCGGCACGCCGGCGTCTTCGTCGAGTACGGCGGGCAGTTCGAGGCCCAGGAGACCGCGAGTCGCCGCATCCTCTGGAGTTCGCTCGGTGTCCTGGTCGTGATCTGTCTGGTCCTCTTCGGCAGCTTCCGCGACATCCGTCCGGTGCTCCTGATCCTCCTGAACCTCCCCCTGGCTCTGGTCGGCGGCGTCGTGGCGCTCTTCGTCGCGGACTCGCCCGACCTTCTTGCCAACATCCGGGCGCTCTTCGGGGGCGGGGACTACGTCGCACCGGTGGTCTCGATCGCCGCCGTCGTCGGCTTCATCGGGCTCGCGGGCGTCGCCTGCCGGAACGGTCTCCTGCTGATCAGCCACTACCATCAGCTGATCGCGAGCGAGGGCCTGGATCGGCGCGAGGCCGTCCTGCGCGCCTCGAGGGAGCGCCTCATCGCGATCCTGATGACGGCGCTCAGCTCGGCCCTCGCCCTCATCCCGCTCGTCCTGCGGCGCGGCGAGACCGGCAGCGAACTCCAGTATCCCCTGGCCGTCGTCATCCTCGGCGGCCTCATCAGCAGCACCTTCCTGAACCTCGCCGTCATTCCCGTGGGCCTCGATCTCATCGGAGCCAGGCCCGCGGCGGCGAATTCGAGCCCCATGACCCTGGACGGATCGCGCCTCGACGGCGAACCTCGTCCATGACCGCAGAAGGAGAACGACCCATGTCGAAGACGAACCTGATCCTGTCGCTGGCGCTCGTCGCCGCCCTGGCTGCCTGCGGCGACGACGACTCCGCGGCATCGCGGAGCGCGGAGGGTGACGCCGCCCACGGTCACACGCACGGCGGCGCCAACCATCACGGCGCGATCGTGGGCCTCGGCCAGGTCGCCCTCGGCGGCGAGAGCTTCGCCATCGCGCGGCACGGCGCCTGCGAGCCCGGCAAGGAGAGCGCCTTCGTCGTCTCGCGGGTCGGTCCGGGCTCACGCGCGGGGCTCTTCCTCTGGCTCGAGGACGACGCCGGCGAGCAGATCTGTGCTCCGGCGCAGGGCGACCGCTCGGGTGACGACTGGCACTTCCACGTGACACCCCGATCCGATGCCGCGGCAGCGGCCAGGGTCGTGCTGCGGCTGAGGGAGGGCGATCTCGACGAACGGGCCGCCCTGTCGGTCCTCCCGGGTGCGGCGCCCCGTCACGACGGCATCGCGGCGCCGATCATCGGCGACGACGGCTCCGTGGCCGGTTTCCTCGAGCTGAAGCTGCACGACGACAAGGGCGACCTCGAGCTCTGGCTGGCGGAGGATGCCGCGATGACGGGGCCCCTCGACCTGCCGCTCGACGCCGTCATCGGCGTGACCTTCCTCGACCATGGTGATCGCAAGGTCGAGCTGCGCGTCCGCAACCGTGAGGCGAACGAGGACGAGGACGGTCAGGGCAACATCCGCTCGGGGCGCAGCAACTACTTCATCTTCCCGGGGGAGAGCGGCGCCGACGCCTCCTGGCTCCGGGGCGCGAGCTTCCGGTCGGCGGTGTCGGTGGTGATCCCGTCGCCCTCCGGCAGCCTGGCGTCGGCCATCTTCATGCTCGTACCCCACGGGCACGGCGACGACGACCACGAGCACTGATCGCGAGTCCAGGCCGTGAACCGCGACGAACAGATAGCCGCCCTGCGGCACGAACACCACTTCGGTCAGAACGAGGTCCGTGACGGCGAGCGACGGACGGTCCTCGTCGTCGTCATCACGGCCGTGATGATGGTGGTCGAGATCGCCGCGGGCCTCGTCTTCGGCTCGATGGCGCTCCTCGCCGACGGTCTCCACATGGCCTCGCACACCGCGGCCCTGGGACTGGCGCTCTTCGCCTACGTCTATGCCCGCCGCCACGCCGAGGACGCGCGCTTCTCCTACGGCACCGGCAAGGTCAACGCGCTGGGCGGCTTCGCCGGCGCCGTTCTCCTGGCGGTCTTCGCCCTCATGATGGCCTGGGAAAGCACGGCGAGGCTGCTCGCGCCGGTGGTCGTCCACTTCGATCGGGCCCTGCTCGTCGCCGTCCTGGGCCTCGTCGTGAACGCCGCCAGCGCGCTCATCCTCGCCAGAGGCGGCCACCATCATCACGAACACGGGCCGCACGACGACCACGACGAGGACCCGGGTCACCATCACCATCATCACGACCACAACCTCGAGTCGGCCTACCTCCACGTGCTCGCCGACGCCCTGACCTCGATCCTCGCGATCGCGGCCCTCCTGGCCGGCAAGTACTTCGGCATGGTCTGGATGGACCCCGCGATGGGCATCCTCGGCGCGATCCTCGTGGCCCGCTGGTCCTGGGGGCTGGTCAAGCGGACCTCGAAGGTTCTCCTCGATCACCAGGCGCCCGAGCGCCTCCGGACCGCCATGATCGAGCGGCTGGAGTCCGATGGCGAGACCGTCGTGACCGACCTGCATGTCCGGGCGATCGCGCCGGGCGGCCACGCCGCCGAGGTCGTCCTCGCCTCGAACTCGGCCCGGCCGTCGCGCGAATACCGCGACCGCCTCGCCGGCATAGCGGAGGTCCTGCACCTCACGATCGAGGTCGTCTCGCTCGAGTCCGACGACTGAGGCCGGGTCCGGCGTCGCGGGTCGGACCTGATTGCGTTATCCTCGGAACCGGCGGCCGCGGCCGGTGGGGCTTCGAACGTTCGGTCCGCTGACGAGGCGCCCCGGGGCGGCCCGACAAGGGAGAGGATTCGGATGAGCGAGACGAGAGTGGTGCTCGTGGTCGGAGGCGGAAGCGGGATCGGCGCGGATGCCGCTCGCAAGCTGGCGGAACTCGGTTACGAGGTCGGCGTCATGTCGTCATCGGGACGGGGTGAGAAGCTGGGTACGCAGCTCGGAGGCCTGGGATTCACCGGGTCCAACCTCGTGCCTGCCGATCTCGAGGCCTTCGTGGCCGCTGCGATGAGCCGCTGGGGACGGATCGACGGTCTGGTCAACTGCGCCGGTCACGGCCCGAAGGGCGATCTCCTGCAGATCAGCGACGAGGACTGGCATGCCGGTCTCGACGCCTATCTGCTCAACGTCGTCCGCACGTCCCGGCTCGTCACGCCGATCATGCAGCGCCGGCAGGCGGGATCGATCGTCAACATCTCGACCTTCGCCGCCTTCGAGCCGGACCCGGACTTTCCGACCTCCGCGATCTTCCGCGCCGGCCTCGCCGGCTTCGCGAAGCTCTTCAGCGACCGGTTCGCGCGCGAGAACATCCGGATGAACAACGTGCTGCCCGGCTTCGTGGACAGCCTTCCCGAGAGGTCCGATCGTCGGGACAGGATTCCGGCGGGGCGCTACGCACGGGTCGAGGAGATCTCCGCGGTGATCGCGTTTCTGATCTCCGACGGCTCGAGCTACATCAGCGGCCAGAACCTCCGCGTCGATGGCGGGCTCACCCGCTCGGTCTGAGCAGGGCTCCCGCTGCGGCAGGCGAGGGGAGGAGCCCCGCCCGTCGCGGTCGCGTGGCCGGTCGGCGGCAGGACGAATCCGCCGTCCGAGTTGCAAGCGGCCCGACTTTCTGCACCCTATGACCAGCGTCGTCCGGGCCGATGATGCCGGCCTTGTCGCGTTCATTCTCTGACGACAGGAGCAGCTTGCCGAAGATGGGCACGAACCCGAAAGACGGAAGGGCGCCGTGGCGGGAGAGGCTGCGGGTCATCATCTTCGAGACCGAAACGCGGGCGGGCAAGGGCTTCGACGTCACGCTGCTCGTGTGCATCGTCCTGAGCGTGAGCGTCGTGATGGCCGAAAGCGTCGCCGGAATCCGGGAGCGCTGGGGCACCGCGATCGACATCGCCGAGTGGGCCTTCACCGTGCTCTTCACCTGCGAATACGTGATGCGCCTGATCTCGGCGCGCCAACCCGCCCGCTACGCGCGCAGCTTCTTCGGGGTGGTCGATCTGCTGGCCATCCTGCCCACCTACTTCAGCGTGCTCTTTCCGGGCGCCGAATCCCTGCTGGTGATCCGCGGGCTCCGGCTGCTGCGGGTCTTTCGCGTGTTCAAGCTCGCGCAGTTCCTGGGCGAAGCGAACCTGCTCAGCCGGGCGCTGGTGTCGAGCAGCCACAAGATCATCGTGTTCCTGGGAACGGTCCTGATCCTGGTGACGATCCTCGGCTCGGCGATGTACCTGATCGAGGGCGAGGAGAACGGGTTCACCAGCATCCCCGCCGCGGTCTACTGGGCGATCGTCACCATGACGACCGTCGGCTATGGCGACATCACGCCGCAGACCGTGCCGGGACAGACCCTGGCGGCCGCCGTGATGGTCCTGGGCTACAGCATCATCGCGGTGCCGACCGGGATCATCACCGCCGAGATCGTCGAGAGCGCGGTCGCGAGACGCCAGATCTCGAGCCGCGTGTGTCCCGACTGCACGAGCGCGGGGCACGCCACCGACGCGCGTCACTGCAAGAACTGCGGCGCCGAACTCGGCGCGCCCGATCCGGCCTCGAGTTCGGCGCGGAGCCGGCACCCC
>JBFIHP010000083.1:0-9030 GCA_041601735.1 Planctomycetota bacterium
CCGGATCGGCGGCGTCCAGGGCCGCTTCTCCGACGACGGCGCCGCGAACCAGCAGTTCATGGTCCCGATCCTGATCACCCTCGGCTGCGGGCTCCTCGCCCTGTTCGGTTACCGGGCCTGGCAGTGGCTGAAGTTTCGCGAGGTCGTGGGTCCGAAGGGAGCCGGCCTCGAACGACGACTGATCACGCCGCTCTGGCGCGCGATCGATCGCGACACCCAGCTGGACCCCACGCGCCTTCTGAACTCCCGGGAACTCACCGCCGTCCTGCTCGAGTCCCTGGCCGGTCGCGACCAGGGCGCGCTGCAACGCGGCCTCCTCTCCCATTTCATCGCCCGGCACGAGAACCTGAGGAAGCCCCTTCCGGGGGTCGAGAATCTCGCCCAGCTCGAGCGCCTGCGCCTGCGGCGCGCCGACGGCATGGTGCTCGAGGGCTTCGTCCGCCGGGTCGGACGCCACGCCATCGACTTCGTCGCCCTCGAGACCCCGATGCAGATCCTCGCACCCGACGAGATGCTCGAAATGGAGCGAGCCAACGGCGACCGGATCGAGGCCCGCGTCCTGAGGATCTCGGGCCTCCACGGTCCCTGGACGCTCGGCGTCGGCGACACGGCCGTCTACGGACATCGGCGTGAGGAGCCGCGGGTCGCGCTCGAATTCGAGGGCCTGATCTTCGAGACCAACCCCCGCCTCGAGAAGATCCGGCAGCAGATCCTCGATCCCGAGGTGCCCACGCACCATCTCGTCGCCAAGGCGAGGGCCCGGAATCCAGACAGCTTCGAGAGTCTCCTCGCCGATGCCCTCCAGTTCCGCCTCGCCGAGGTCTTCGCCTTCGACGATCTGAACGCACTCGGCGCGCGGATCAGGATCCGCGAACCGAAGATGCCGATCGAGGTCGACCGCAACGTCTATCTCTACCTGCCCCTCGAAATCGACGGCCGGCGTCAGGACCACTTCGTGTCGGCCGAGATCGTCGAGGTCTGGACGCAATCGCTCGACGGCAGCGCCCGGGACCACGTCGTCCGTTGTCGCTTCTTCGACATCAGCGACAAGGAGGCGCGTGATCTGCGCATCCTGGTCAATCAGGTCTCGAGCGCGAAGGACCGCTGTACGAGCCTCGCCC
Organism: Planctomycetota bacterium; assembly: GCA_041601735.1. GTDB lineage: Bacteria > Planctomycetota > DRQF01 > JACKGY01. Next base: position 1,122 of record JBFIHP010000083.1, read on the forward strand.
GCGATCTGCTGACGCAGTACGTCCGCCAGCCCGGTCCGATCCGGACCGCCTGACGAGGTCGGGCTCCGGCAGGCGGTTCGGGTAGGCCCGCCGTCTCGCCGACCGGCCGGCTCAGGACACGGCGAAGGGACCGGGGTCGCGACCGAAGCTGCCGCGCTTGCAGAAGGGGCAGGTCTGCCCCTCCAGATCCCGGGTCTCGATCAGGGCCTCGTCCCGGCACTTGCGACAGCGCAGGACGGGTTTCAGCGAGTCTACCTTCTGCTCTCCGCCGCAGGTCATGCAGGTGTGCGGCAGGTCGTTGCCGATGCAGCGCTCGAGATTCTCGTGATCAGGATGGTAGGCGTAGCGCTTGCGCCCGCTCTCGTCGCGGTAGTAGGGATTGCCGTCCGACCAGACGCCGACGCTGCGCGCGCAGGCGTCACAGTTGAAGACCAGCCGCATGGCCATGGCGGACGCCCTCGGTTCACTCAGCCGGCGTCGGCGGCCCGGGCCGCGTCGCCGAGGATCGCGCCGAGCCGGGCGGCCGCGGCCGCGTCGAGGCGCAGGCAGAACAGCGACGCCGAGTCGCCCGGCACCTCGTGCGGCGGCAGGTCGAGGACGACGCGCATGGTCTCGTCCTCGCTGCGCACGAGGTGCACCCGCAGCTCGCCGGTCGCCTTCATGAGATCGGCCGTGACGCCCACGGCGACCTCGCCCCTGACGCTCCCCCGGGTCTCGACCAGGTCGCCGCCGAGGAAGGCGGGAAAGAGCTTCCTCATGGTCTTGCGGATGATGTTCATGACCCGTCTCCTCGTTCTGCGCCGACCTGCATCGTAGCAGACGAGGTCTCGCGTGGCCCGCCTATTCCTTCAGCACCATGTCGATGCACATGACCGCGGCGAGGATCAGCGCGCGAACCGGATTGTCGGGCTCGACCCGTTCGGAGATCGCGAGGACGTAGTTGTCGGCCGATGTGAAGAACTCACGCCCCATGCCGGCCCACTTCTTCGAGACCTCGGCGAGCTCGACCTCACCGGCCGTGAAGCGCAAGTGCCAGCCGGTCCACTTGCCCGTCAGCTCGCAGATGGGGCGTTCGGATGCGTCGAGCACCCGGCAGGCGCCGCCGATCGAGAGGAGCTTCTGCTTGAAGCAGCTGATCAGGCGATCGGCCTCGTCGAAGACCTCGACCCTCGACAGGAAGATCGAGATGCCGCGCTTCACCCGGACGATCTGCTCACCCCCCGGCGTGCGGATCTGGACGTCGAAGGGGGTCATGCGCTTGTAGTCGGTGAAGCGCAGCATCCGGGTGATGAAGCCGAGCTCGTCCTCGCGGCAATGCAGGATGATCTCGCCGGTCTCCGGGTCGAGGATGTCGAAGTTGTTGGCGGCCTTCAGCAGGCCGACATGCTCCTTCACCAGGAAGATGTTCCGACTCAGAAGCGCGTGCATGGCAATTCCTCCTTCGCGGGCGCGACGTTAGGCAGGTCGGACGCTCCTGTCCACCGCGGGCCCGGCGACTTCGTCGCAGCAGGAAGTTTCACTTGCCCCGCCCGGCGCTCCAGGAGTGAAATGGGGGCAATCCAGGAGAAGACCATGAAGACGCGCGCAACCCTCGTCCTCCTCGGCGTCCTTTGCCTCGGCCTGCCGGCCCAGAACGTCCTCATCGCACCCAGCGCGGCCTACCCCACGATCCAGTCCGCGATCGACGCGGCGACCTGGGGCGACACCGTCCACGTGCTCCCCGGCACCTACTACGAGTCTCTGGTCATCACCGCCAAGGCGATCACGCTCCAGGGCTCGGGCGCGAACCTGACGACCATCGACGGCCTGGGCCTGCAACGCTGCCTCGAGATCATCGGGCCCGGCGCGCTCACGGTCATCATGAACGTCACGGTCCGCGACCTCCATCTGACCGCGGGCCGGGCGCCGGCGATCTCGACGACGAACGCCGCGTCCAAGGGCGGCGGCATCCTCGTCCGATCGGGCGTCTACCAGCTCGACCTCGAGGCCTGCGAGATCTCCTTCTGTCAGGCGATCCGCGGGGGCGGGGTCCACGCCGAAGCCGGCGTCCGGCTCCAGATCGACGACTGCCATTTCCACCATGACGGCTGGGCGCCGTCCAGCGTCGCGAGCGCCTACACGCCTCAGGGCGGCGCCGTCTGGTGCACGACCCGGCTCCACTCGACCGACAGCCGCTACACCGACTGCTCGCTCGTCAATCCGGCGGGCTGGAGCGTGGGCAGCCGCGGCGGCGTCCTCTACATGCAGGGCCAGACGGGGAGCGAACTCACCCTCACCGATTGCGAACTCTCCCGCAACGTCGCGGACGACGACGGGGCGATCGCGGCCCCCGGGCTGGCCCAGGCGGCCCTGACGCGCTGTCGCTTCCTCGACAACCTGGCCGGCTCGGCCGCCGCGGCGAGGTTGACCGTCTCCCAGTGGGCGACGATCTCGTTCTGTCTCTTCGCCGGCAACGACGCGAGCGGCGCGGCGAAGGTGCTCGATTTGAGCGGCGACCAGATCGTCCTCGAGCGCTGCACCGTCGCGAACAACGGCCCCGCGAACACGAGCGGCCGACCCATCGTGCTCAGGACCGCGCCCTCCATCACGCCGGTCATCACGCCCCAGAGCATCGTGGTCAGCCAGAGCATCGTCACCGGCAACGGCGAGAACCGCGTCCGCTTCGAATGCTCACCGGTGACGAATCTGATCATCGATCGGGACATCCTCGCGGCAGCTCCCGAGATCCTGAACTGGTCGAACCTGACCCCCTTCATCCCCTCGACGCCGCCATCCTATTACCTCAGCGACGACGCGGGACTCGTGGACGAGGCCCAGGGCGACCACCACCTCCGCCCGGGCGCGCTCGCGACCGACTCCGGTCGCAACGGCTCGCTCCTGGCCTCGCCCTTCACCGGCTTCGACCTCGACGGCAATCCGGCGCTCGTGGGCACGCACTTCGACGTCGGTTGCTACGAGCTGCAGAATCGCGACCCGGGCCCGGCCTGGGCCGGCAGCGTCCCGGACGGCACGGGCCAGACCTTCGACAGCCTGACCGTCGATGGTACGGCCGGCGGACTGCTCCGCCGCTTCATCCTGCCGACCTCCACGCCGGTCACGATCGGGATGGACCCGGCCCCGGGCGACGCCTCCGCCCACTTCGTGATCTTCGGCTACCTCGGCCTGCCGCGGATCGCGGATGCGATCCCGATCCCCTTCGCCCAGGGCACGATCGTCTTCGCGCCGCAGCCGCTCGTCCCCTTCTCGCCGGCGCACATCACCCTGGCGGACTCGACCGGCGCCTTCCCGGCGATCATCTGGGCGCCGCCCGCGCCCTGGTCGATCACCGGCCTGACCTCTCCGGTCCCGGCGCGACTGACGCTCCAGGCCTTCCAGACGGTCGGCCCCACCGACGTGCGGCTCTCCAACGCCCTCGTCATCGACGTCCAGTGACTCCGACGGCGCTTGCGGCGTCGGCGCCGTCGGACGCGTCAGCGGCCTGATTCTCCGGGCTCCGTCGGCGCGTCCTCCGCGGCTCTCCCGGGGTGACCCGGGATACGCTCGCCCAGGACGATGTCGCGGGTCACGCGCCAGGCGCCCTGTGCGTCTCGCGACGGCCTGCTCAATCCCGGACCGCCGCGGCCGGTGACGAGTCGCGCTCGCTGCGCCGGGGTCAATCGCGGGTCGTCAGCGAAGAGCAGATCGTCGATGTAGTAGGTGCATCGCCCGACCTCGATCACGTGCATGTGGACGTGGGCGGGAGTCTCTCCGTCCGGATAGGCGGCCGGACGGATCGTCTCGAACCGGAAGCGTCCGGCAGGATCGGACTCGACCCAGGCCCGGAGTCGCCCGTGGCGTGCCGAGGCCTGCCGCGGGCCGGCGTCGCTTCGAGGATAGATGCCTTCGTGATCGGTGTGGTAGGCGTAGACGATCACGCCGGGAACGCCGCGGCCGTCGCGATCTCTCACGACGCCTTCGATCAGCAGCGGTTCGCCGGGCTCGTCGGGACCCGCGATTCGAGCGGTCCAGTCCAGCCGGCGCGGCAGGCCCTCGAAGACGGCCTCGCAGCCCTCGCAGGGCAGACCCACGATCGGTTCACGCGGTCGGGAGTCGGCAGGGTCCCGGCAGGCAGAAAGGGCGACGGCGAGGGACGAGACGAGGACGAGGGAGCCCAAGGGTCCGAGCCCCGTCCGCCGCGACGGTTGATTCCGGAGATCACCAGACATGCGGTATGAGTCTCCTGGTCCGTTTCATGTAGGCGCGGTAGGCCTCCCCGAATTCCGAGGTCATCATCGCCTCCTCCCGGCGAACCCGAAGGAGGAACAGGATGCCGAAGGTCACGAGGTAGGACGGTCCCGCGAACCAGTTGGGCAGCACGAGCATCTGGCCCAGCGAGTAGAGGAAGAGCGCCGAGTACATCGGATGGCGAACGGTCCGATAAACGCCGTCCGTCACCAGTTCGTGGCCGGCGCGGATCTGCAGGGTGATCGACCAGTTGCGGCCCAGGTCGTCATGCGATCGTTTGAAGAGCCGGAGACCCGCGGCGTAGAGGGCGATGCCGATCGCGAGAGGCAGGGGCCGCAGTCGGTACTCGGCGAACGAGAACGCAGGGGAGACCAGCCAGACCAGCGGCACGAAGAATCCCAGCATGGCCACCGAGAGGAGGACCGGCTCGAGTTTGCCCTTCCAGTCCCCGGTCACCTCGAGATTCCGGCTCCGCTGGCCATGCGGGGCACGGATCGCGATCATCACGACGCTGGCCGCGAGCACGACCACCCTGGCGATCCAGACGCTCATTCCCGGCCTCCGGCCTCGTTGCGCCGACCACCCCGCCAGCCGACCGATCGGCCCTGATCGGTCGCGGGGCACCCGGCGAGCATAGCGCCTCGAGCGGAGGCGGTCGCGGTCTTTCCGACGGCCGCCCGTCCCGGTCCCGGCCTGCCCCGCGATCCGGGGTCAGAGATGCGGGCCGAGCAGCCGGGTGGCGCGCGCGAGCTCGAGGCCCTTCCTGGCCGCGTAGTCCTCGAGCTGGTCCTCGCCGATCTTGCCGAGACCGAAGTAGCGGGCCTCGGGGTGGGCGAAGTAGAAGCCGCTCACCGCGGCGGCCGGCGTCATGGCGAAGTTCTCGGTGAGCCCCATGCCGATGCGACCCTCGACCTCGAGGAGGCGCCAGAGGGTCGCCTTCTCGGAGTGCTCGGGGCAGGCGGGGTAGCCCGGCGCCGGACGGATGCCGCGGTAGCGCTCGCGCACGAGCTCGGCGACCGGAAGGTCCTCGTCCTGCGCATAGCCCCATTCCTCGCGCCGCACCTTGCGGTGCAGCCATTCGGCGAGCGACTCGGCGAGCCGGTCGGCGAGCGCCTTGGCCATGATGGCCTGGTAGTCGTCGTGATCCTTCATGAACTCGGCCGCCATGGCCTCGGCACCGAAGACGCCGCAGGCGAAGAAGCCGAGATGGTCGCCGTCTTCGGCGAGGAAGTCCGAGAGCGCGAGGTTCGGCCCCGAGCTCTTCTCGCCCTGCTGGCGGAGGAAGTGGAAGGAGGCCACGGGTTCGCCGGACTCCGGATCGAGCACCTCGACGTCCTCGAGCGCGCGCCGCACCGGGAAGAGGCCGTAGACGGCGCGCGCCTCGAGCAGCTTCTCGTCGACGATGCGGGCGAGCATCGCCTGCGCGTCCTCGAAGACCTGACGGGCCTGTTCGCCCACGACCTCGTCGTCGAGGATGTCCGGGTAGCGACCGGCGAGCTCCCAGGTCTGGAAGAAAGGCGTCCAGTCGGTGAGCGCCGCGAGTTCGCCCAGATCGACGCCGCGCAGCTCGTGGACGCCGGGGCTGGCCGGGGCGACCAGGGTCTCGGTCAGGGGCCGCGTGGGGGTGAAGGCGTTGGCGCGGGCATCCTCGAGCGAGAGGAGCTTGCGGCTCTCGCGCCCGCGACCGTGGCTGCGGCGGAGCTCCTCGTAGTCCTCGTCGAGCTTGGCCTTGAAGGCATCAAAGAGGTTGTCGCTCTTGAGCTGGCTGACCACGCCGACCGATCGCGAGGCGTCGTTCACGTGCACGGTGACGCCGGAGTAGGCCGGTGCCACCTTGACCGCGCTGTGCAGCTTCGAGGTGGTGGCCCCGCCGATGAGCAGCGGCATGGTGAAACCCTGGCGCTCCATCTCGGAGGCGACGTGGACCATCTCGTCGAGCGAGGGGGTGATCAGGCCGGAGAGGCCGATCATGTCGACGCCCTCCTCCAGCGCGCGATCGAGGATCGTCTGGCAGGGCACCATGACGCCGAGATCGATGATCTCGTAGTTGTTGCAGCCGAGCACGACCGAGACGATGTTCTTGCCGATGTCGTGGACGTCGCCCTTCACGGTGGCGAGGAGGATCTTGCCGGCGGTGCTGGCGCCGCCGGCCTCCTTCGCGGCCTCGATGTAGGGCGTGAGGTGAGCCACGGCCTTCTTCATCACCCGCGCGCTCTTCACGACCTGGGGCAGGAACATCTTGCCGGCGCCGAAGAGGTCGCCGACGACGTTCATGCCGTCCATGAGCGGGCCCTCGATCACGTCGAGCGGCCGGGTCGCGGCGACGCGGGCCTCCTCGGTGTCCTCGTCGATGAAGTCGGTGATGCCCTTTACCAGGGCGTGCTCGAGGCGCTTGGCGACCGGCCACTCGCGCCAGGCGAGATCCTCGACCCGCTCGCGGCCCTTGCCCTTCACGGTCTCGGCGAAGCTGATGAGTCGTTCGGTCGCGTCGGGGCGCCGGTTGAGGAGGACGTCCTCCACCCGCTCGAGCAGATCCTTCGGGATCTCGTCGTAGACCGCGATCTGACCGGCATTGACGATGCCCAGGTCGAGACCGGCCTCGATGGCGTGGTAGAGGAAGGCCGAGTGCATGGCCTCGCGCACCAGATCGTTGCCGCGGAAGGAGAACGAGACGTTGCTCACGCCGCCGCTGACGTAGGCGCCGGGCAGGTTCTGCTTGATCCAGCGCGTGGCCTTGATGAAGTCCACCGCGTAGTTGTCGTGCTCCGACATGCCGGTGGCGACGGTGAGGATGTTGGGGTCGAAGACGATGAGCTCCGGCGGGAAACCCACGTCCTCGGTCAGGATGCGATAGCAGCGCTCGCAGATCTCGATGCGACGCTCGTAGCTGTCGGCCTGGCCCTGCTCGTCGAAGGCCATCACCACGGTCGCGGCGCCGTAGCGCATGATCTTCCGGGCCTGCTCCTTGAAGGCTTCCTCGCCTTCCTTGAGCGAGATCGAGTTCACGAGACCGCGGCCCTGGAGGCAGCGCAGCCCGGCCTCGATCACCGTCCACTTCGACGAGTCAACCATCACCGGGACCCGCGAGATGTCCGGCTCGGAGGCGATCAGGTTGAGGAAGCGGACCATGACCTCCTCGGACTCGAGCATGCCCTCGTCCATGTTGACGTCGATGATCTGGGCGCCGCCCTCGACCTGGTGACGGGCGATGGCCAGGGCCTCGTCGAGCTTGTCGTCGCGGACGAGCCGCGCGAACTTGCGCGATCCCGAGACGTTGGTGCGCTCGCCGACGTTCACGAAGTTGATGTCGGGCGTGACGTTCAGGGCCTCGAGGCCGGCGAGGCTCATGTAGGGCCGGCGCGCGGCGGGAACCCGCGGCTTCTTGCCGGCCACGGCCTCGGCCATGGCGCGGATGTGATCGGGGGTCGTGCCGCAGCAGCCGCCGACGATGTTCAAGAAGCCGCTGCGCGCCCACTCCTCGATGTGCGCGGCCACCGACTCGGGGGTCTCGTCGTAGCCACCGAAGGCGTTGGGCAGGCCCGCGTTCGGATAGCAGCTCACGAAGCTGGTCGCGACCCGCGAGATCTCCTCGACGTGAGGCCGCATCTGCTTCGGACCGAGCGCGCAGTTGAGGCCGACGCTGAAGAGATTCGCGTGGCTCACCGAGATCCAGAAGGCCTCGGGC
>JBFIHP010000084.1:0-9008 GCA_041601735.1 Planctomycetota bacterium
ATCGGCACGCAGATCGCCGTTCCCACCGTCAGCAGGACCTTGAAGAAGACGGCGAAGCCGTCCGTCACGATCATGCCGTGAAAGAGGGTCCTGGCCTCGGACGCGCTCGGGAAACCCACGAGCAGGAGGGTCACGAGTGCGAGCCCGAGCGCCCCGAGGGCGTGGTAGCCGAGCTTGCGGCTGTTCTCGGCCTTGCCGAAGAGATCCGCGAAGATCACCCAGACGATGCCGAGACAGAGCACGAGCTCGGGGAGGAAGGCGCCGACGTCCCCGGTGATCGAGGCCACCAGATCGGGATAGCGTTCGAAGACATCCTTCGAACTCACGCCGGTCGCGCTTTCCGACTGCAGGAAGAACATGCGATCAGCTCCCGAAGGCGACGGCCACGACCTTGACGATGGTCGACAGCGATCCGTCCATGAAGTCCAGGATCAGGCTCGGCCAGACGCCGAAGAGAATGCAGAGGAAGCCCAGCGGCGCCAGGGCGAAGACCTCGCGGAAGTTGACGTCCGGGAAGGTCTTGTAGGACTCGCTCTTCATCGGCCCCATGTAGACCCGCTGGACCGTCCAGAGGATGTAGGTCGCCGTGAGCACGATGCCGGGCAGCGCCCAGTAGACGAAGATCGGATCGAGCGCGTAGCCCGCCGACTGCGTCTGCGAGCTCCAGGCGCCCATGAAGACCAGCGCCTCCGAGATGAAGCCGTTCAGGCCCGGCAGGCCCAGCGAGGCGAAGAAGCCCACCGTCGCGATGCCCGTGTAGTAGGGCATCTGGGCGCCGATGCCGCCGAACTTGTCCAGGTTCCTGTGGTGGGCGCGGTCGTAGATGACGCCGACGATGAAGAACATCATCGCCGAGCTCAGTCCGTGGTTGAACATCTGCAGGGCCGCGCCCTGCACGCCGGCATCCGTGAGCGAGGCGAGCCCCAGCATCACGAAGCCCATGTGACTGACCGACGAGTAGGCGACGAGGCTCTTGAAGTCCTTCTGCGCCAGGGCGCAGAAGGCGCCGTAGACGATGTTGATGACGCCGAGGACCGCCAGGAAATTGACGAAGTTGCCGAAGATCGGCATGGCGATCGAACCGTTGGCGGCATCGGGGCAGAGCGGGAAGCTGAAGCGGAAGAAGCCGTAACCGCCCATCTTCAGCAGGACACCGGCCAGCACGACCGAGGCCGCGGTCGGCGCCTGGACGTGCGCGTCGGGAAGCCAGGTGTGGAAGGGGAAGATCGGCACCTTGATGGCGAAGGCGACGAACATGCCCAGGAAGAGCCAGAACTGCATGTCCTCACCGAAGCCGCGCGCCACCTCCATGAGGGTGAGCACGTTGAAGGTGTCGAAGCCGGCGTGGAAGTACATCGCCAGCATGCAGACCAGCATCAGGACCGAGCCGGCGAGCGTGTAGATGAAGAACTTGATCGCAGCGTAGATCCGCCTCGGCCCGCCCCAGAAACCGATGAGGAAGTACATCGGCAGGAGGACGATCTCCCAGAACACGTAGAAGAGGAAGAAGTCGAGGGCCAGGAAGACGCCGACGATGCCGGTCTGGAGCATCAGGAAGAGCGCGAAGTAGGCCTTGGTCGCCTTCTCGATGTTCCAGGAGTAGGCGAGGCAGAGCACGCCGAGGAGCGCCGTCAGCCAGACCAGCGGAAGCGAGAGACCGTCGGCGCCCATGAAGTAGGCGATGTTGAAGGCGTCGATCCAGGGCGCGTACTCGACGTAGCGGATGTCCTGGCCGGCGGCCGCGCCCTGCGCGACGGTCAGCTCCCAGACGGTCCGCCAGGTGCCGTAGTGGGCGTCGTTCTCGGCGATGACGAGCCCGACCGCGGCGGCGTAGTCGCCGGGTCCCCGCTCGTCGGAGGCCTTGTCGGCCTCGAAGTCGGCCTTGATCGCGGCGACGCCGGCCTGCATCTTCGCGCGCAGGCCCGCATCCTCGACGCCCTCGAGCATCTCCGCGACCTTCTGGTCGAAGACCTGCGCGGCGTTGTCGCCCGAGCCCGAGTGATACCCGGAGACGAGCATCGAGGCGAGGATGAACACCACGACCGCGGACCCGAGAGAGGTCCACTTGATCAGGGCCTTCTTCTCGCTCGGCATCGCGAGGACCACGAAGGCCGTGATCAGGGGAATGAAGGTGACGAGTGTGAGTAGCATCGGCTTTCCTTCTGGCTACCTACCGGATCGACGTCGCCCGGCTTGTTTCTGTCTCGATATCCGTCGTCGCGCCGGGGCGCGGTCTGTTCGGTTCAGTTCAGGACCCAGAGGGTCAGGACGAGGAAGACCAGGGCCATGCCGTAGACCGTGAGGCCCACATAGTCCTGAATCTTGCCGTTCTGCATCTTGCGGACGCGACGGCCCAGTTCGAGGGCGGCCTCGCCGGTCCCCCGGACGGCGCCGTCCACGCCGTGGTAGTCCACGCGGCCGACGATCCAGGCCGCGCTGCGTGCGATCACCGCCTGCGCGTTCACGATGCCGTCTACGATGATGCGATCGATCGCCGCGCAGAGCCGTGCGGCCCAGTGGGTGAAGGCGATCGGCACCGCAGCGTAGAAGTTGTCCACGTAGTAGAGGTTCAGAAGCACCGTCCGGTAGCTGTCCAGGACGCCCCCCTCCTTCACCCAGACCTTCTTGCGGTTGTAGAAGAAGACCCAGAAGGCGAAGGCGATGCCGAAGAGGCCGAAGCCGGTCGCCAGGAAGAAGGTCGGCCAGTGCGCTGCGTGATAGGCGTGGTTGAAGTCGACGACCGCCTGGGTCGCGCCCTCCGGAGCGTGTTCGGCGTGGAGGTCGTGCCAGTGGCCCTTGTCGGCCGCCCAGGCCGCGCGGGTCGCCGCGTCGCTGACGACCGCCTCGTCGGTCATCATGCCGCCGAAGAGAACCTCGGGCTTGGCGCGATCCTCGAACCAGGTGGTGCCCGGTCCGCCGGGAAAGGCGATGCCCGCGCCCATGACGCCGATCGTCGCCAGGACGATCAGCGGGATGGTCATGTTCTTCGGTGATTCGTGGGCGTGATCGTAAGCGTGGTGGTCGCGGGGCTCGCCGTAGAAGATGCCGATCACCAGGCGGAACATGTAGAAGGCCGTGAGCACCGCCGCCAGGAGGCAGAAGAGGAAGGGCAGCATGTGGATGAAGCCGCCGCCGCGGAACTCCCAGAAGGCGTAGGCCTGGGTGAGCACGGCCTCCTTCGAGATCATGCCGGAGGTGAGCGGGAAACCGGCCAGCGCCAGGGTCGAGGCCAGGAAGGTGAGGTGCGTGATCGGCAGCTTGTTCTTCAGGCCGCCCATCTTGCGCATGTCCTGCTCGTGGTGCATCGCGTGGATGACCGAGCCGGAGCCGAGGAAGAGGCAGGCCTTGAACATCGCGTGGGTGAAGAGGTGGAACATCGCCGCGTAGGGCGAGCCCACACCGACCGCCATCACCATGTAGCCCAGCAGCGAGACCGTCGAGTAGGCCAGGACCTTCTTGATGTCGTTCTGCGGGATCGCGATGGTCGCGGCGAAGAGCGCGGTGAAGCCGCCCACGAGCGCGATCACCCAGAGCGCGTCGCTGTGGAAGTAGTTGCCGGTCAGGATCGCGGCCTGCCCCGTCTCGGGGTCGAGGCCGGCGAGCAGGGGGAACATCCGGCAGATCATGTAGACGCCGGCCGCGACCATGGTGGCCGCGTGGATCAGCGCCGAGACCGGGGTCGGACCCTCCATCGCGTCGGGCAGCCAGACGTGAAGCGGGAACTGCGCCGACTTCGACATCGCGCCGGTGAAGAGCAGGAGGCCCGCCGCCGTGAGCCAGCCCTCCCGGTCGCTCCAGACGCCGTCCGAGAGGCTCTTGAAGATATCGTCGAAACCGAAGGAACCGACCGTGACCCAGAGGATCATGAGGCCGAGGAAGAAGCCGGTGTCGCCGACGCGGTTGGTGAGGAAGGCCTTCTTGCAGGCCGCCGCCGCCGAGTCCTTCTGGAAGAAGAAGCCGATCAGGAGGTAGGAGCAGACGCCGACGAGCTCCCAGAAGATGAACAGGAAGAGGATGCTCGAGGTGATGACCAGGCCGAGCATCGAGAAGGTGAAGAGGCCGAGGTAGGCGAAGAAGCGATGGTAGCGCTCGTCGCCGTGCATGTATCCGATCGAGAACAGGTGCACGAGGAAGCTGACGAGGGTCACCACGAAGAGCATGATGACGGTCAGGTTGTCCACGTAGACCTCGAACTCGACGTTGAAGCGGCTGGTCTCGCCAATGTCGAACCAGGTCATGGTCCACTGAATCGGCTGCATGCCGTCGTGGGCGCCGAAGACGCCGGTCGCCATCAGATAGAGCGACATCGCCAGTCCGGAACCGACCATGAGGGTCGGGAGCCAGTCGCCCTTTCGGGGCAGGAAGCGGCCGGCGAAGATCTGGATCACGAAGCCCAGGAGCGGCAGGGCCGTGATCAAGAGTGCCAGCTGGATCGGGGTTTCCATCGTCCTCGATATTCCCTTCGGCTTTCCGTTTCTCTTGCCGATCGCCGCGCCGGAGCGCGGCGGCCAATCCGTCTCAGCCCTTCATCGACCGCGCCTCGTCCACGTGGATCGAGTTGATCCGATGGAAGATGTTCAGCACGAGCGCCAACGCCGTCGCCGCTTCGGCCGCGGCGAGGATGATGATGAAGATCACGAAGATCTGACCGTCGAGGCGTTCAGGCGCCGAGAAGCGATTGAAGGCCACGAAGTTGATGCCGGCCGCGTTGAGGAGCATCTCCAGCCCCATCAGCACGCCGATCGCGTTGCGCCGGGTCATCACCACGACCAGCCCCAGCGTGAAGAGCACGCCCGAGACGATCAGGTAGTGGACCAGGCCGATGTCGGTGAGCATGTTCCCCATCACTCTCCCCCCTCGCGCACGGCGCGGCGCGCGATGTAGGCGGCGCCGATCAGCACGACCAGCAGCAGCACCGACACGATCTCGAAGGGCAGGATGTACTCGGAGAGCAGGAAGGCCCCGAGGGTCGCGGCGGTCTCGCCGGTCTCGCCCGGAGCCGAACGCCAGCCGGCCGCCACGAGCGCGGTGATCAGCGTGTAGGCGAAGAGCGAGCCGATGAGCAGGGCCGGCCAGAGTTTCGGTCGCTTGGCGATGCGCCGGACGTAGACCGGCTCGCTGCGGGTCAGCATGATGCCGAAGAGCAGCAGCACGTTGATGCCGCCGATGTAGACGAAGATCTGGGTCATGCCCAAAAAGTCCGCGCCCAGGACCAGGTAGAGGCCCGAGACGCCCATCAAGGTGCCCAGGAGCCAGAAGGCCATGTGCACGATGTTCCGGCTGAACACGATGGCGAATGCCGGCAGCAGCACCATCGTCGCCATGGCCCAGAACACGACCGCTTCCCAGTTCAAGCTCGCTCTCCCTCGTCCCGCCGGGGCGGGTTCCCTCCGATCGCCGCGGCGACCGGATCTCGGGGGGCCGATCGCCCCTCGCGTTCATCCCTGACCGACGCGCTCCCGCGCCGGTCGGCTCTCAGGACTCGTCGTCCTTCTTGTCCTCGTCCGTCGTCTGGCCGGCATCGGCGTCCGGATCGACGGCCTTCGGCTCGGGGGCCGCCTTCTCGGGGGCGGCGCCCTTGTCGTCGGCCTTCGGCTCCGCCGCCGCCTTCTTGGCGGCAGCCGCCTTCTTCGCGGCCGCGGCGGCGGCCTTGGCGGCCTTCTTCTCCTCCGCCATGCGCTTCATGTCGTCGCGTCGCGCGGCCTCGGCGTCGGCGTCGGCCGGCGTCCAGGGCCGGTCGGTGAGCAGGTTCTTCACCCCGTTCGACCGCGTATAGGCGGCGAGGTCGAACTCCTGCCCCATGTGGATGCACTCCTTCGGGCAGGGCTCGCAGCAGAGGTTGCAGAAGATGCACTTGTTCAGGTCGATCACGAAGCGCGAGATCTGGACCTTGTCGCCCTGCCAACCGCCGTCGAGATCGCCGTCGCGCGTGCCTTCCATCTCGATGCAATCGACCGGGCAGGCGTTCGCGCAGATGTTGCACTGGATGCACTTCTCGGTCTCGAGATAGTGCACGCCGCGGTGCCGCGCGGGGATGTAGTTCTGCTGCGGCGCGTACTTCTTGGAGCCGTACTGGATCGTGACGATCTCCTTCGGGCTCACGAGGTAGCGCCAGGTCATCCCCATGCCGACGATGATCGACTTGGAGACCTTGGTGATCTTGCTGATGTAGGTTTGCAGGGCACTCATCGAGAATCTCCGTGTCCGTTCAGACCTTCATCGTGGGCAGGACGATGCGCGTCTTGGAGGCGTTCGTCACGTTGCGGTAGATCCGACGCATCTGCATGAAGGCGAAGACCATCGCCGCGATCATCGCGATTCCGAAGAGCTTGAAGTCCGGCATCAGGCCCTGCCAGATTGCCACCAGCATCAGACCGCCCAGCGAGATGGGCAGCAGGAACTTCAGGCAGAGCGCCATCATCTGGTCGAGGCGGATGCGCGGCAGCGTCCAGCGGATCCACATCTGCACGCAGACGAGGAGGAAGGACTTGGTGACCATCACGCCCGCGCCGATCAGGTTGCCCGCGATGCCGCCGATCTCGTCGATCGGCTTGATGCCCGTGTACCAGCCGCCGAAGAAGAGCACGACGCCCAGGGCCGTGACGATGTACATCTTGCCGTACTCGGCGAGGAAGAAGATCGCGAAGCGCATGCCCGAGTACTCGGTATGGAAGCCGGAGACGAGCTCGGATTCGGCTTCGGGCAGGTCGAAGGGCGCGCGCTGGCACTCGGCGAGGGACGAGATGAAGTAGATCAGGAACATGATCCACATGAAGGGATTGCGGAAGATGAACCAGCTCCAGATCCAGCCGCCCTGCGCCTGCGTCACGTCGATGAGGCTCATCGAGCCGGCACAGAGGATGCCGGCGAGCAGGGTGAGCGAGAGCGGGATCTCGTAGCTGACCACCTGGGTCGCGGCCCTGATCGCCCCGAAGAGCGACCACTTGTTGTTCGAGGCCCAGCCCGCCATCACGACGCCGATCACCTCGAGCGAACCCACGGCCGCGATGAAGAAGATGCCGATGTTGAGGTCGGCGATGATCGCGTGTTCACTGAAGGGCAGGCAGGCGAAGCTCACGAAGGTCGAGGCGAAGACCAGCATGGGGGCCAGCGCGAAGAGCGGCCGATCGGCGTTCTTCGGCACCAGGTCCTCCTTGCCGAGCAGCTTGATGCCGTCGGCGAGGGTCTGGAGCAGGCCGTGCGGTCCGACCTCCATGGGGCCGACGCGACACTGGATGTGGGCCGAGATCTTGCGCTCGAGCCAGATGCTCACGAGTCCGACCAACGAGACGAAACCGGTGATCGGCAGGGCCCAGACGGAGACCGCGCCGATGAACGACCAGATTCCGCCCTGTTCCAGGCCGAAGTACTCGAGTGCGTGATTGACGATGGTGTAGGGCATTTTACTACCGGTCGATCTCACCCATCACGATGTCGAGGCTGCCGATGATGGCGACCACGTCCGCCACCATGGCGCCGCGGCAGAGTTCATGGAGCACGGAGACGTTAGAGAACGCGGGGCTCCGGCACTTGAGGCGGAAGGCCGTGTCCGAGCCGTCCGAGATCAGGTAGAAGCCCAGCTCGCCGCGCGCGTTCTCGACCGCGGTGTAGGCGTCGCCCTTGTCGGGCTTGGGCTTGCTCTTGATCTTGTCGGTCTTGAATGGGCCCTCGGGGATCTGGTCGAGGGCCTGGTTGATGATCTTCACCGACTCGATCATCTCGCGCATGCGGACCATGTAGCGGTCGAAGCAGTCGCCGACGCTGCCGGCCTCGCCGGTGCCGACGGGCACGTCGAAGTCGAAGCGGTTGTAGACGCTGTAGGGCGCGTCCTTCCTGAGATCGCGCTTCACGCCGGAACCGCGCAGGACCGGGCCGGTGCAGCCGAAGGCGATGCCCTGCTCGGCGGTCAACACGCCGACGTGGGCGGTGCGCTCGATGAAGATGCCGTTGTAGGTGAGGAGGTCGTTGTACTCCATCACGCGCGGCAGGAAGTAGTCGCAGAACTCCCTGGTCATCTTCAGCATCGCGTCGTCCATGTCGTAGGCGACGCCGCCGATGCGGACGTAGTTGTAGTTGAGCCGCTGGCCGCAGACGGTCTCGAGGATGTAGAGCGCCTTCTCGCGGTCGCGGAAGCAGTAGAGGAAGGGCGTGATCGCCCCGATGTCCATCCCGTAGGTGCCGATCGCGAGCAGGTGCGAGGCGATGCGCGACAGCTCGGTGACGATGACGCGGATGTACTCGGCGCGCTCCGGGACCTCGACGTCCATCAGGCGTTCGACCGCGAGGGCGTAGCCGAGGTTGTTGCCCATGGCCATCAGGTAGTCGAGCCGATCGGTGTAGGGCGTCGCCTTGGTGTAGTTGACGTTCTCGCAGATCTTCTCGAAGCAGCGGTGCAGGTAGCCGATGTGCGACTCGGCCTCGAGTACGATCTCGCCGTCGGTGCGGATCACGACGCGGAACACGCCGTGGGTCGAGGGGTGCTGCGGACCCATGTTCAGCAGCATCTCCTCGGTCTTGACGTCGCCGTGCTGGTCGATCTGGCTCGTGGTGATCTCGGTCATCGCGGTCTTCGCTCTCAGACGACGTTGTTCTTGATGCCGTGGTAGGTGTCGGGCGACACGTAGTCCTTGCGGAGCGGATGCCCCTCCCAGTCCTCGGCGCAGAGGATGCGGGTCAGGTTGTCGTGGCCCTCGAAGACGATGCCCATCATGTCCCAGGCCTCGCGCTCGTGCCAATCGGCCGTGGGCCAGACCTGCTTGACGGTCTTCGTCGTGGGCTCTTCACGCGCAAGCCGCAGCTTCAGGCAGAAGAGATGGGCGGCGTCCGGGATCGCGCCGAGGTGATAGACCACGCCGAGCTCGTCGGTGGTCTTCTTCTTGTCCATGTAATCGACGGCGCTCAGGCAGCGCAGGTAGTTGAATCCGAGCTCGTCACGCAGGAAGAGCGCGATCTCGTCGATGGCCCCCGGATCGACCTGGCAGAAGGGGTCCTTGGCCTCGAGATCGACG
>JBFIHP010000085.1:0-8962 GCA_041601735.1 Planctomycetota bacterium
GCCGCCGAGACGGCGTTCGCCATCGTCATCGCGGCGGGTGAGAACTCGGGCAGGAAGCCCCTCTCGCGCATCGCGTCGACGGCGAGATCGACGAGGAACTGACGGTGATTCCCTCTGGAGGCGCTCATGTTCGGACTTCCTTTCCCGTCGCAACCATCGGAGCGGGCGAATCCGGTCTCGGGTCGCCGCGGCGTCGGCCTGATCCGCCGGCGTCCAGGGGGTGGCGACGACCCGCTCCGTGCGGATGAACGCTACCAGATTCGAGCGACGAGATGACGGCGGTCCTGAATCAGAACGAGGCGATCCCGACGGCGGCGACGCTTGTGAGCGGGGACCGGAAGACTATATTCGCGGTGACCGATTGGATGGAAAGTGCCCTCGACGACCAGCGCGAGATCGACCTGATGCTTCCGCCCCTCGACGACCCGCCGCCTCCGCGGGCTGTTCCCGGACCACGATGCCGAGTGATCGGCTTCGCCACGCTCGAAGATCCTCGGACTGCGAGGTCGCGGCATCCGTTTCGACTCGAAGGACCGTCTCGGCTCTCTCGCGCCCGGGAACGGGCGGGATGAAGAGCGACGCTTCCGGTGGTCGAGGGTCGTCTCCGGTCGGCTCGCGCAGCGAGGACCGCCGGCTGGGCTTCCTCGACCGTTTCCTGACCCTGTGGATCGTCCTGGCGATGGCCCTCGGCGTCGCCATCGGGCACTTCTTCAGCTCCGCGCACGAGTTGATCAACCGCTTCCAGGTCGGCACCACGAACATCCCGATCGCGATCGGGCTGATCCTCATGATGTACCCGCCGCTCGCCAAGGTGCGCTACGAAGAGCTGGGGGGCGTCTTCCGCGACAGGAGGATCATCGGACTCTCGCTCATCCAGAACTGGATCATCGGCCCGATCCTGATGTTCCTCCTGGCGATCGCCTTCCTCGCCGACATGCCCGAGTACATGGTCGGACTGATCCTGATCGGGCTCGCCCGCTGCATCGCCATGGTCATCGTCTGGAACGACCTGGCGAAGGGCGACACCGAGTACGCCGCCGGCCTCGTGGCCTTCAACTCGATCTTCCAGGTGCTCTTCTTCTCGCTCTACGCCTGGATCTTCATCACGGTGCTGCCGCCGCTTCTGGGTCTCGAGGGCGCGGCCGTCGACGTGACCATCGGCCAGATCGCCAGCAGCGTGTCCATCTATCTCGGCATCCCCTTCCTGGCCGGGATGCTCACGCGTCTCGTGCTGGTGAAGGCGAAGGGCCGCGACTGGTACGAGCAGGTCTTCATCCCGAGGATCTCGCCCCTCACCCTCGTCGCCCTGCTGTTCACGATCCTGGTGATGTTCTCGCTGAAGGGCGACGTCATCGTCGAACTGCCGCTCGACGTCGTGCGCATCGCGATCCCGCTCTGCCTCTACTTCGTCATCATGTTCTTCTTCTCGTTCTGGATGGCCAAGCGTGCGGGCGTCGATTACGCCCGGACGACGACGATCGCCTTCACCGCCGCCAGCAACAACTTCGAGCTGGCGATCGCGGTCGCGGTCGCCGTCTTCGGCATCCAGTCGGGCGTCGCCTTCGCCGCGGTGATCGGGCCTCTGGTCGAGGTTCCGGTGCTCATCGCGCTGGTCCGGGTGGCACTGCGCTTCGAGCGGCGCTTTCCCGCGACGCTCGACCGCGAGAAGGCAAGCTCGTGAATCCCCGATCTCGGGCCTCCGGCTCGTCCTCGGCGCGGCCTCGACCGCCCGTCGCAGGCGTCCGCCCCCCCGAGGGAGGAAGAAGCCGCTTGCGGCGTCAGCGGCTCGGACATTAGGCTCGCCGCATGCGAATGAAGACGATCACCACCTACATGGTCGCGGCCCTGCTGCTGAACGCCGCCGCAATCAGCGCCCAGGCTCCCCGCTCGCTCGAGCCGAAGGCCGAGAACCTGCGGGCCTGGATCGAGTTCATCCGACCCGCCGAGCACGAGCGGGCCTGGGAGAAGATCGGCTGGCGCAACGCCTTCTGGCCCGCGGTCGAGGAGGCCAGGCGGCTCGGCCGCCCGATCCTGCTCTGGACCATGAACGGTCACCCGCTCGGCTGCACCTGAAACAACGGCGTCCGCGGACGCCAGCTGGTCTGGTCAGACCCCGACATCCTGAAGCTCTCCCGCGAGTTCGTCACCGTCGCGGAGGAGGTCTACCACCTCTACCCGGAGAGCGCCTGGGGCCGGAATCACAAGAAGAACGATCCGAGCCACCTCTTCTTCAAGGCCTACGGCGAGCAGGTGCCGAAGGACGACTGGCGCGATCCCGGCACCAAGCAGGGGGTCTACATGATCGGCCCGAACTCCGAGTACCTCGAGGGCGGCGGCGCGATCAGCGGCAACGCAAAGGAGGTCGAAAAGCGCCTGCGCCGTGCGCTCGAGCGCTGGCATGAGCTCCGCCGCGAGAAGGACTACGCGAACGAGGAGGTGCCGGTGGTCGGCACCATCGAGCCGCCGGAGCTCGCCGGCAAGCCCCTGGTCTTTCGCGTCTTCCTGCGCGACCTGCCGCGCGGCAAGGGTGACGACAGCGGCCGGCGCTTCGCGAAATCCGACATCGGTCGCGGCTGGCCGACGTTCACGCGCTGGGCCTGGAACGTCAACTGGATCGCCTTCGACGATCCTGCGGTCTTCCTGCCGAAGGGCGCCAAGGAGGAGGCGGTGCCCGAGGAAGCCGCGCTACGCATCTGCCGCGAGGTCCTCGTCGACAACGTCCGCGGCCAGACACCGGGCTGGAAGCGCGAGGAGGTCAAGGAGGCCGTCCTGACCATGCGACGCCTGAAGGACGAGAAGGGGCTTCGGGTCGTCGAGTACGAGGGCAGCGCCCTCATGGAATCGGACCGGCAGCGCTACGCTCCGAAGCTCTACGGCCGGGCGACCTGGGACCCGAGGGAGAAGACCTTCCGGAGCTTCGATCTCCTCGCCATCGGCGAACGCGCGGGTCACGGAACCTTCAACCAACGTACGCGCGACCAGGGCCCGGCCCCGATGGGCATCGCCCTCGTGCTGCACCGCTCCGGTTCCGACGCACCCGAAGCTGGGCAGGGCGTCGATCGGCGTTAGGCTCTGCCCATGTCCGAGGAGCAACCGAACAACCCGCTGCACGGGATCACGCTCGAACAGATGCTGACCCGCCTCGTCGATCGCTACGGCTGGGCGACGCTCGGCCGCTGGATCGACGTCCGCTGCTTCCAGGTCGATCCCTCGATGAAGTCGAGCCTCAAGTTCCTCCGCCGCACCCCCTGGGCCCGCCAGAAGGTCGAGGACCTCTTCGTCGATCTCCAGAAGCACGAGCTCAAGAAACGCTCCTGAGGTCGCACGCGAGGCCTGACTCAGGCCGCGTCGACGAGGATCAGGAGGTTGGCGACCATCAGAACGAAGGCCGGCAGCATGGCCGGAAGCGGGTCCTGGATGCGCATCCGGGTGAGGATGCCCAGGAACATGAGCAGACTGAGGCCGCCCGAGGCCAGGATCACGAGCGGCGGGAAGAGGTAGCCCAGCAGGAGGCCCGCGGCGCCCAGGATCTCGAGGACCCCGATCAGGCGGCGCATGCGCGACAATCCATAGCGCTCGAACTCGGCGACCATCCCGTCCGAGAAGGTGCAGCTGAAGCCGTAGAAGAAGAAGGCCAGGATCGAGACGATCCGGGCCGCCTGAACGGTGATTTCCATATCTGGGCGATCCGGGTCGAGGGGAGTAATTCTTTCCGTCAGTACCGGAACGAAGGAGGAACCAGAGATGTTTAACACCCTCACCATCCTCCAGGCGGTCATGGGCCTCGGCCTTTTGAACGTCTGGCTTCTGCGCTCGGGTTCGGCGACCCCCTACCGGGGCGGCGCCGCCACGAACCTGAAGGACGAATTCGCGGCCTACGGCCTGCCCGAATGGTTCTTCTACCTGATCGGCGCCCTGAAGGTCGGCGCCGCGATCGCGCTCCTGGTGGGAATCTGGGTTCCGGTCCTGGTCGAGCCGGCGGCCGGACTGCTGGTCGTCCTGATGCTCGGCGCGATCGTCATGCACCTAAAGGTCAAGGACCCGCTCCTGAAGTCCCTTCCCGCCCTCGCCATGCTCGCCATGAGCGCGACCGTGGTCATCGTCGGCCGCAGCTGATCGAGGCGGAGCCCTCGGCTCGACCAACGCCGTCGGTGACGACCGGCCCGGAAAGGAAACGAGCGGGTACCTCGTCGCGAGGTCCCGCTCGTTTCACGAGAATGGGTGACCGGATGCCCGGCGTTTTCCTCCCCAGAGTTTCGCGGGCAGTTCGACTCCGTCGCTGCGAGTCGCCTCGCGGGACGGGGCCCTTCTTGTCGTTCAGGTCTTCGGCCGGCGTCGGCGACGCTTCTCGGGCATGGAAGCAGGAAGGGCGTCGATTCACGACGAGCGGTCGGACGTTGCGACTTCAAGGACTCAGGCTGAACTGCGCGGCCGATCTTCGGGATCGGCGACTCTCTCGAGGTCTTGCGCCTCTTTGACGTGTTGCTGAACTCGGGTCAGGTTTCTGACGTCGGAAACCTCGTCGTCTACGGGGTTTGGTTGCCCTCCTGGCGATCGGTGGTAACCCGGGCTCCTATTCACTTCGGACCGGTGAAAGCGCCTGTGAGGTTTTGCCCTTCAGAGGTTTCCCCCCTTGCCGATCGGTTCCCCATCTCTGGGGCCCTACCCTCTTGACCTTGCCGTCGTCATCGCGGTGGATGCGCGGTCGGGGTCTTCAGGGTCTTCGTCCCGGCAAGGATCCGTGGGAGTGACGACTCCTCGATCCTCTCCTGGGTTTTGGTCCTTCAGGGGTTTCAGTCACGGCCCCGACCCTCCGACGCTTGTGTCGAGGGAACCCACTTCGTGCTTTCGCGCAGCCGTCCCGTTCGGGAGGGAGTGCGCCGTCACCCTGTGGGCCTCTTCGAGCCGGGCATCGCTTTCCTCTCTCGAGGTAGCGTCCCCTCTTGGACTTTCGAACCTCGTGCTCGCGGTCCCCGAGATCCGGATCTCGAAGGTGCGGGCTGTCGGTTCCGCCTGGCATTCGATCACGTATTTGTTGTCAAAGAACTCGTGGGCCTGATGAAGGAAGCACAGACCGTGCCGAGGCCGATGGAACTCGGCTCGCGGGGCCGCGAATCTCGCGAACCAAGGACTTGCGATCACGACCATGCCGTTGGTGTCATGGGTCGTTCTCGAGAGTGTACGGCCCTTCCCTGCGGCGACGGCAGCAGACGGCCCGGGAGCGCGGGCTTCGCCCCAGGGCTGATGGCTCAAAGCTCGCAATTCGGGCCGAGAACGGCCCCCGGACCCGGCGAAGTTCGCCGCGGTGCCGCGCGGCAGTCCCCGCGACATCCTGTTCTTGCGGCGACTGGTGCCAATCATCGCAGGATCGCCGGCCGCCTCGACTTCCAAACGAGGCGGGGCGAGCCTCCCGGAGCCACGCCGACACCGCGATCGGAAGCCCAACCCGCGGCGCGCCTGCGCGAAGTCACGATGCGCGATCGCATCAGCTGTTGCCTTGCGCTCTCACCTGAGCGAAATCGCGATGCCCGTCGAGAAGGGCGTCGCGACGGGGACAATCGCCCACGCATCTCGGGGCCGATGCAGGCATGGTCTTTGCGTGAGGAGAGCCCGCCCCGGCGTACCATCGTGACCTCGGCGCCGGCTCCGGCCTGCGGGCCAGGCAAGGATCGCGCACCCTCGACGACGACAACCGACCGGAGACCCTCGAGTCCGATTCCCGCGACGATGGGCGGGAACAAGATCGTGGAGAACCGCCATGCAGTGGAACGACATCAAGACGAACTGGAAGACCATCGCTCCCAAGTTCAAGACCAAGTGGAACAAGCTCACCGACACCGAGATCAAGACGATCGCCGGCAAGAAGGAAGAGCTCGTCGACTGCATCGTGAAGCACTACAAGAGCGAGAAGAAGAAGGTCGAGAAGGAACTCGACGACTTCGTCAAGACCCTCAAACTCGCTGCGAAGGCCTGAGCTCCTGCGCTCGCGCGCGCCTCGAGCGCCAGCCTCGACCCGGTGGTCGCGCCAAACCGTGACGAGCGGCGAGAACACCGGACGAGGCCAACCAGACGGTCGTAGCGCGTCGAGCCACCCGTGACGGGACCGCGAATCCGCGGTCCCGTCACCTTTTTCCTGCCGGTCCGACACCCCCGGCCCAGCCTCACGGGTCCAACCATGAAGAAGGCCGCAGCTCGAGGAGCTGCGGCCTTCATGAGTGACCCCGAGGGGATTTGAACCCCTGTTCCAAGGATGAGAACCTTGTGTCCTGGACCTGGCTAGACGACGGGGCCTTGGTCTTGGACGCGGATATTAGGAGCCCCGGCGGAGGCCTTCAAGGTCTTTTCGCAGGGCCCGTCCTCAGGCTCCCTCCCCCGGCTGCAAGGCCTTCTCGATCCGGCGCTTCGACTCCTCGGGGCCGAGCAAGCGAGCGCAATCGAAGAGGCCGGGGCCGCTGGTCTTCCGGGTCAGGGCCGCGCGCAGCGGGTGGACGAGCTTGCCGAAGCCCTGGCCCTGCTGGTCGGCGAAGGCGCGGGCCTTCTCCTCCATCACGGCCGGATCGTCGAAGGGGCCGGCCAGGAAGGTGGGGAGGTAGGCCGCGAGCAGCTCGCGAGCGCCCTCCTTGTTCAGGTTCTTCAGGGCCTTGGGCTCGAACTCGCCCTCCTCCTCGAAGACCCAGGCCGCGAGTTCCTCGATCTGCCTGAAGTAGCGCAGCCGGTCCTGCTCGGCCTGGGCCAGGAGGCGGATCCGTGCCCGCTCCTCGTCGGAGGGCTCGGCGGCGATCCAGCCCTTCTTCACCAGGAAGGGCTCGATCTGCTTCGCGACCTCTTCGACGGTCATGCGACGGATGTAGTCGCCGCAGATCCAGTCGAGCTTGTCCATCGGCAGGCGGGCGCCCGAGGAGTTGACCCGCTCGAGCGAGAAGCGTTCGATCAGTTCCTCGCGGGTCATGACCTCGGTCTTGTCGTCGAAGGACCAGCCGACGAGCGCGAGCCAGTTGACCAGGCCGTCCACCGGATAGCCCTTGTCCTGGTAGAGCTCGAGGGCGGCCTCGGGGTGCTTGCGCTTCGAGAGCTTGCCTTCCCCGGTCGGCCCGAGGATCAGCGGCAGGTGGGCGAAGATGGGCGTCTTCCAGCCGAAGCCCTCGTAGACCAGGACCTGCTTGAAGGTGTTGGTGAGGTGGTCCTCGCCGCGGACGACGTGGCTGATCTTCATCAGGTGGTCATCGACCACGACCGCGAGGTTGTAGACGGGGATGCCGCTGCCGCGGATGAGGATGATGTCCTCGATGTCCTTGGCCTCGACGGTGACCTCGCCGCGGATGAGGTCCTTGATGGTCCAGGAGCCCTCGTCCGGAACCCTGAGCCGCCAGGTGTGATCCTCGCCTCCGTCGATCCTGCGCCTGGCCTCGGCCGGGTCGATGCCCCGGCAGGCGCGATCGTAGCGCATGGTCTCGCGGCTCTCCTTCTGGCTCTCGCGGAGTTCGGTCAGGCGCTCGCGGCTGCAGAAGCAGGGGTAGACCGCCCCCCGTTCGATCAGCTTCCGCCCGTACTCGACGTAGATGTCCTGGCGCTCGCTCTGGGAGTAGGGGCCGTAGGGCCCTCCCTGCTCCGGACCCTCGTCCGGCACGAAGCCCAGCCAGTCCAGGCCGCGGAAGATGGTCTCCCGGGCGGCATCGGTGTTGCGCTCCTCGTCGGTGTCCTCCATGCGGAGGACGAAGGTGCCGCCTTTCTGTCTGGCAAAGAGCCAGTTGAAGAGAGCGGTCCGGGCGCCGCCGATGTGCAGGTAGCCGGTCGGGCTGGGCGCAAACCGCAGCCGGATGGGGTCGGTCATGGGTGCATCGCTCCTATGCGTGAGCGCGATTCTAACGGGGCGATCCGGCCCTCCCCAACCGCGACCCGGCAAGGCATGATGGCGCCATGAGAAGCCTCAGCCTCATTCGCCATGCCAAGTCCGACTGGTCGAGCGGCGCCGCGAGCGACCACGAACGCCCCCTGAACGAGCGCGGGCGGCGCGACGCCCCCGAGATGGGGAGGCGGCTCAGGGATCGGGGCATCGCCTTCGACCTCATGATCTCGAGCGACGCCTGCCGAGCCCTGGAGACCAGCGAGGCGATCCGGGCCGAGCTGGGCGAGGCGGCCGGATCGCTCGCGATCGAACCCCGGCTCTACCTCGTCGGCCCGATCGGGATGCTGGAGACGATCGAGGCCCAGGCAGCCGAGATCCGCCACCTCGCCCTGGTCGGCCACAACCCCGGCATGACCGAACTCGCCCAGGCCCTCGGCGCCCTGCTCCCGAACCTCCCCACCTGCGGCATCGTCACCTTCGACTTCAGCGACCTGAAGGACTGGAGCGACATCCGCCAGACCCGCGCCCAGACCATCGCCGTAGACCTGCCGAAGGTGAAGTGGAAGGACTGAACCCGCCCGCGTTCAGGGGCCTGAATGTCAGCTGATGAATCGGCACAAGATCACGCTGTTGCCCTTGCCGTCGACGGCCCTGATCGTCAGCCCCTTGCCCTTGGCATGAGCCGGCAATTTGACGCAGACCTCGGCCAGGCCCTGCGTCGTGATGATCTCGACCGGAATGACGTTGCCATCAATGTAGGCGCGCGCCGAAACGCTGCCCGCGAACTTGAAGTCGCCGAGTACCGCCCTCTCGCGCGCGGTTTGACCAGGACCATGATCGTGCTCTTGTTCAGGGGATCTCAGCGACCAGAACTCCGAGAGCAGCCGCGACACCGGCCTCGGACTCGACCAGGTGCGCTGCACTCAACAATGCCTTCCAGGGAACAAGTTGAGCCGGGCTAAACTTCCGCAACTCCATCACGACGCCCGCTCGAATGACCCTCGACTCGCTTGCGATGTCACTGACGATCAAGTCCACGAGCACGAGATGACCACTCTCGGCAATCCAGGTATGGGCATCGACTCGTTCTTCGATGCTGGCCTGATCGAGGTAGGC
>JBFIHP010000086.1:0-8880 GCA_041601735.1 Planctomycetota bacterium
GGAGAATCTTACATGACTGACGGTCGATTTCAGGGAACGGATACCTACGTAGCGACGAACGAGCTCATGACGGCGGTGAACGCCGCGGTGGCGCTCGGCCGGCCGCTGCTGGTCAAGGGCGAACCGGGGACCGGCAAGACGGAGCTGGCGCACGAGATCGCCGCGGCGCTCGAGATGCCCCTCATCTCCTGGCACGTCAAGTCCACGACCAAGGCGCAGCAGGGCCTCTACGAGTATGACGCCGTCGCCCGGCTCCGCGATTCACAGCTGGGTGAGGAGCGCGTTCACGACATCCGCAACTACATCCGGAAGGGGAAGCTCTGGGAGGCCTTCGAGAGCGACGCGGGCGCCGTGCTGCTGATCGACGAGATCGACAAGGCGGACATCGAGTTTCCCAACGACCTCCTGCTCGAACTCGACCGCATGGAGTTCCACGTCCACGAGACCCGCGAGACCATCAAGGCGGCCCGGCGTCCTCATGTGGTGATCACCTCGAACGACGAGAAGGAACTGCCCGACGCCTTCCTCCGCCGCTGTTTCTTCCACTACATCGCCTTCCCGGACCGGGAGGGGATGCGCGAGATCGTGGCCAGGCATCAGCCCCGGCTCGAGGAGGACCTGCTCGAGGAGGCGCTCGAGACCTTCTACGGACTTCGCGATGTCCGGGGGCTCCGCAAGCGTCCCAGCACCTCGGAACTCCTCGACTGGCTGCGCGTGCTCACTCGCGAGGAGGGCGTCCTGGACCGGCTGAAGGAGGCGCGGGGAGGAGGGGGACCGCCGCCGCTCGTGGGCGCGCTGCTCAAGAACGAGCGCGACACCGCTCTCGTCTCCGACCGGCGCGGGAGGCGCTGATGTTTCTCGAGTTCTTCGAGGATCTCCGCGCCGAGGGAATTCCGGTCAGCCTGCGAGAGTACCTGACCTTCCTGGCGGCCATGGCCGAGGGGCTCCACGACCAGGACGTGGACGACTTCTACCGGCTCGCGCGCTGCGCCATGGTGAAGAGCGAGAGCCACTACGACCGCTTCGACCGCGTCTTCGGCCGTCGTTTCCGCGATCTCGCCGCCACCTCGGCGGCCCTCGAGGGCGAGATCCCGGCCGAGTGGCTCGAGGATCTCGCCCGCCTGCTGCTCGATGCCGAGAAGCTGGCCGCGCTCGAGGCCTCGGGCCGCAGCCTGACGGAGATCCTGGAGGAGCTGCGCCGGCGGCTGGCGGAGCAGACCGAGAGGCACGAGGGAGGCTCGAAGTGGATCGGCACCGGCGGCCGCTCGCCCTTCGGCAACGGCGGCATGGCGGCCGAGGGCGTCCGGGTCGGGGGCCGGGGCGGGGCGCGACGGGCGATGAAGGTCTGGGAGCGGCGCGAGTTCAGGAACCTCGACGACTCGGTCGAACTCGGCACCCGCAACTTCAGGGTCGCCCTCAAGCGGCTGCGGCGCCGGGTGCGCGAGGGCCGCGCCGACGAGCTCGACCTCGACGGCACCATCGACGAGACGGCGCGACGCGGCGGCCTGCTCGACGTCGTGATGCGCCCCGAGCGCAAGAACCGCGTTCACCTCGCCATGCTCCTCGACGTCGGCGGTTCGATGGACGACCACGTCGCGCTCAGCGAGCGGCTGTTCTCGGCCGCGCGGTCGGAGATCGCGGGGCTCGAACACCTCTACTTCCACAACTGTCCCTACGAGACGGTCTGGCGCGACATGCGCCGCGGTCCCGATGACCGTCTGGCCACCGAGGACTTCATCGCCCGCCGCCGCCGCGAGAACGGCATCATCCTCGTCGGGGACGCGGCGATGAACCCCTACGAGATCATCGAGCGCGGGGGGAGCATCGAACACATGAACGAGGAGAGCGGTGAGACCTGGCTTCGCCGCATCGTGGGCTCGGTCGAGCGGGCTGTCTGGCTGAATCCCCTCCCGCGCGAGCACTGGGGCTGGACCGTCTCGACCCGCATGATCCTCGACATCATGGAGGGGCGCATGTTCGAGATGAGCGTGGCCGGGATCGAGAGCGCGATGCGCGAGCTGATGAGTCGGGGCGCCGGAACCCGATGACGCCGCGCCGGCAAGCCACCCTGGTCCTTCTGGCCATCGTCGTCGCGGCTCTGCTCGCCTACGCGCCGGCGATCATCGAGGGCGGCTACATCTGGGACGACGACGACTACGTCACCGAGAACGAGCTTCTCGCCGCCGATGACGGCCTGCGGCGCATCTGGCTCGAACCCTCGGCCTCGCCCCAGTACTACCCGCTCGTCTTCACGAGCTTCCGTCTCGAGATCGCGCTCCTCGGCGGGGGACCCCTCGTCCATCATCTGACCAACGTCCTGCTGCACGCCCTGAACGCCTTCCTGCTCTTCTTGCTCCTGCGCGCGTTCGGACTGCGCGGCGCCCTCCTGACGGCGCTGCTCTTCGCCCTCCACCCGGTGCATGTCGAGAGCGTCGCCTGGATCACCGAACGGAAGAACGTGCTCTCGGGCTTCTTCGGTCTCCTGGCGCTCCTTCTCTTCGTTCGCGCCGATCGCCGGCCGCGACTCGTCGGCGGCCTCTACGGACTGTCGCTCGTCTGCTTCCTGCTCGCCCTGTTCTCGAAGACGGTCGTCGCGACCCTGGCCCCGAGCCTCCTGGTACTGGCCTGGTGGCGTCGCGGTCGCATCGACAAGCGTGACTGGCTTCTCGCCGCCCCCTATCTCGTGCTGGGGATCACGGGCGGCATCGTGACCGCCGTCACCGAGGTCGCCGGGGTGCAGGCAAGCGGGCCGGAGTGGGACCTGAACGTCCTCGAGCGCGTCCTGATCGCGGGCCGCGCGATCGTCTTCTACGCCGGCAAGCTCTTCTGGCCGGACCCGCTGAGCTTCAACTACCCGCGCTGGGACGTCGATCCGGCCTCGATCTGGCAGTGGACGGCGCCCCTGATGGTCCTGGCCCTGATGGGCGTCCTCGTCACGGCCGCGGTTCGCGGTCGTCTCGGTCGCGGGCCGGCGACGGCGCTCCTGCTCTTCGCCGGCAACCTCTTCCCGGCGCTCGGCTTCCTCAACGTCTACCCGATGCGCTATTCCTTCGTCGCCGATCACTTCCAGTACCTCGCGAGCATCGTCCTGCTCGCGCCGGTCGGGCATCACCTCGCGGGTCTCGCGATCGATCGTCGGCGTCTGCCGCTCCTGGCGCTCCTGCTCCTCGCACTGGGCGGCCTGACCTACAGGCAATGTCGCATCTACGAGAGCCCCGAGGTCCTCTGGCGCGACACGGTGGCGAAGAACCCCTCGTCGTTCCTGGCCTGGAACAACCTCGGCGGCCTCGCGCTCGGGAAGGGTGATCCGGAGGAGGCGCGCCGTTGCTTCGCCCGGGCCTTCGACGCGGCCCCCGGGGCCCGCGAGGTCCTGAACAACCTCGGGACCATGGCCGCCGATCTGGACGACGACCCGGAGGTCGCCATCGACTTCTTCAGGCGGGCGCTCGCGGCCGATCCCCGCTACCAGGACGCGCGGGTGAACCTCGCCCTGATGCTGGTGCGCAGCGGTCGTCCCGCCGAGGCCCTGGTCGAATGCGATGCCGCGCTCGCGGAGGCGGCGCGCCTCGAAAAGGAGTACCCGATGGCGCGCTGGATCAGGGCCCGGGCCTTGCACGAATCCGGCCGTCACGCCGAAGCCCTGGTCGAGATCGACCGCGCGCTCGAGTTTCTCGGCCTCGATCAGGAGGCCGTGGCCCTGAGGACCGCGATCCTCACCGCGCTGGACCGCCCCGGCGATCGCTGAGCCGGCAGGTGGAGCTCAGGGCCCTTCGCCGGCGTTCAGGGCCTCGATCTCGTCCCGGACCTCCCATTCCTCCCCGTAGTGGAAGGTGATCTCCTCGCCGGCCCGGATCGGCCGGAGAGTCAGGAGCTGCTCGCCCTCGAAGATCGCGTTGGGTCGAGCGGAGTGATTCACGAAGCGGAGGTCGTTGCGGCCGTCGATGCCGTAGAGACCCTCGTCCTCGCAGTCGATCCAGAGCACGAAGACGTCGTCCTCGTCCACGCGCGGCCCCTCGTAGCAGCCGATCAGAGCGCCGGGCGCGAGGTCACGCAGGGCGAAGACGCCCAGTCCGTGAATCGTGCTGAGTCGCACCTCGACCAGGGAGTCAAGGGCCTCGATCCGAGCTGGTTCGCCGAGATCCGACATCTCTCCCTCCGCTTCGAAGGAGGGATGATAGCGGCCGTCGCCCGGGAACAAAGCCGGGAGGGGGAGTTCAGCCCAGGCGCATCAGGCTGATCGCGGCATCGACGACGATCGCGACGAAGACCGCGACGAGGACGCTCGATTCGAAACGGCTGAGGGCGCCGCGCCTGCCCGCGAACTCGGTCTCGGCGGTCTCCGGCAGCGCGGGATCGACGCTGCGGCGATCGGCGGCGATCGGCGGTACGGCCGGGCCGGGTGTCACCGCATTCGAGCCGATCTCGAGCCGGACTCGCGGGCCGTTGCGACCGAGACCGATCTCGCAGCCGTCCTCGAGCAGGGCGCGTCGGACCCGCTCCGCCCCGATGAAGCAGCCGTTCAAGGAGCCCATGTCGTAGAGCACGACCTGATCACCCTCCAATCGCAGCTCGGCGTGATGGGCGCTGACCGTGGGCTCGTCGAAGGGATCGAAGGCGACGTCGTTGTGATCGCCGCGCCCGATCATCACGGAGTGCTGGCGGAAGCGCCGACGGAAGCCGCGGGCCTCGCCGCTCAGATGCTCGACGGTGATCTCGCGCAGCCCGGGCCGGTCGCTTTCGCGGCGGCGATTCCGCTGTCCTTCGGCGCGTCGCAAGGCTTCTTCGATCCGTCCCATCGCTCGGGTCTCCTGATGCGGTTCGGGCGGGTCGTCGGTCCGGACCCACAGGGGCGGATTGTATTGTTTGCGATATGAAAGGTGCTGATGAATGTTAATCCGCCGATCGCGCGACTGGCGCGGCTCAGAGCGCCTTCGTATGCATGTTCAGCCGGAAGGGTCGAAACGCACCAGGAGAACCGGATGAACCACGAGCGTCCCGTGCTGAAGCAACCCTTCGGCCTCCTGCTGCGCCGGGCGCTGCGCCTGCGTTGCCCCGCCTGCGGCGAGGGGCAGCCCTTTCCGAGCTGGTTCAAGCTGCGCGAGCGCTGTCGGGTCTGCGGCTTCGCCCACGCGCGCGAGCCCGGCTACTTCCTCGGCTCCATCTACCTGAACTACGGCCTGACGGGCGCGCTCGTCCTCGTCTGGGTCGCCTTCGCGGCCTTCGTCCTCGAGCTGGACGAGGGCCTGCAGTTCGCGCTGCCGATCGGCTTCATCGTCGTCTTCCCGCTCTGGTTCCTGCGGTACGCGCGGGCGCTCTGGATGGCGATCGACCTGGCGCTCGACCCGCCCGGCGCGGACGAGTTCAAGACCGACGAGATCCGTCCGGACTGAAGCTCGCGCTTCAGTCGTCCGACGCGGCGCGGTTCGAGCCGAGGAACTCGATGCCGAGCGCGATCGCCATGCCGAGGAGGGCGATCGCGGCGGCCGGCCAGAGGCCCGCGGCCTCCGCCGGAAGGACGTTCTGGAGACCATCGGGCCCGGTCTCGCGCCAGGGCCAGACGCCCCTGAGGCAGCCGACCATGAGACCCGCGAGGGCGCCCATGGTGGGAGTGGGGAGCCGGCGCAGCAGCCAGTTGAGGACCCGTGAGAACAGGGCGAGTCCGAGCAGGCAACCGCAGGCGAAGAGCAGGACGTAAACGGGACCGTCACCGGGCGAACTGAATCTCACGAGGGCGGCCAGGCTGCCCTTCACCGCGTTGAGGACGAAGTAATAGCAGCCGAGGATGAGGAGGATGAAGGAGCCGGAGATGCCGGGCAGGATCATGGCGCAGATCGCGATCGCGCCGGCCAGCAGGATGAATCCGCGCGCGGGGCGCGGGACGGAGACGGTGGTGCCCGCAGGAACGACGATCTCGTCGTAGTGATGGGCGCGCGCCTTCTGGGCTCGTTTGTCCGCGGCGATCGGTGCGCGCTCCGCGGCCTGCAAGGCGCCGAGGCGAGCGGCCTCCTGCGGATTCGCCGCGAGATGAGCCACGCGCAGGGCTCCGTTCTCGTCGGCCCAGTAGACGTCGGCGCTCGATGCGGCGCTCGGGCCCCGCCGGCAGAGTTCCTTCAGCGGCACGGCCTCGTCCGCCCGGAGCGACTTCCAGTCGGAGGTCGTGTCGATCTTGCGGTTGGGGTCGGTCACGAGGTAGCCCAGCGCGAGGAAGAGCAGAGCGGTACCGAAGCCGACGAGGAGGTCTCGGCGCGACCTCCTGGGCATCATCTTCAGCGGCACGCCGACGCTCGCCAGGATGAGGCCGAAGAAGAGACCGCGCATCTCGGAGGGGTACTGATCCATGAGCCTCGGGATGAAGATCGAGCCGAGGCCCATCGCCGCCGCGATGCCGGCGCCGAGGGGCAGGAGGAAGCGCCAGTGGACGCTGTCACGGGCGCGAACGAGGGCCTCCTTCTCGGCCGTCGCGAAGCCGGAGAAGACCCAGCGGAGAAGGGCGCCGACCGGACGGAGGTTGAGCGACTTCACCGCGGCGATGAACTGCGTGTAGATGCCGAGCACCAGCGCCATCGTCCCGCCGCTGACGCCGGGGATGATGTCGGCGATGCCCATGCAGAGACCGCGAATGAACAGGGAAACCTTCATGATCGTCCTCGTGGGCCGGTCCGTTCCCGCGGCCCGGTTCTCCTCATCGACCGATCGACCCCGCGGTCTTCAGGCGGGCAACGCACGGGCCGAAAGCGCCGGGGCGGCGCGATTTCCGCCGTCCGCGCCCGCGCGGCCGCCGCGGCGTCGTATCAGGACCCGCGGGCTCGACCGGGGCCGGCATCATGTCCGTCGCGACGCCGGAGGGCAATGGCGGCCCTTCGCGACTCCGACGGACGAAACCGACCGCGAATTCGTTATCATCCCGTGGTCATCCGAGGGAGAGTCACGTGCGCAAGATCGTCGTCCTGTTCTGTCTGCTCGTCATTCCCGCCGGCGCGGCGCGGGCCCAGATCACCTGCAATCTCTTCGAGCTCTCGGCCGGCGTGTCCGGCGAGCAGGTTCACGTCTCCGTTTCGACCGATCTGCCGGACGCGACCCGGATCGCCGTGGAGGTGAACCGGCGCTACTGGCGCCAGGGCCGCAGCGGCGTCTACACCCTCGACTACTTCGCCACCGAGCTCTCGGTCGGTGAACTGAAGAGCGGCCTGAAGGTGGACGTCTCGAAGGGCGCGCTCGACAAGGCCATGGAGAAGGTCAACCTCGCGTCCGAGTTCGCGGGGCGCGGCAAGGTCGTGATCAAGGAGCTCGACGGCCGGTTCAAGGTCAAGGTGATGACCACGATGAACCAGCCCGACGAGGCCTTCGGCGAGTTCAATCGCAAGCTCGAAGGCATGGCCGTGATCCAGGATGCCGAGTATCGCGGCTGCCGCCGGATCCGCTGGGTGAACGCCGACGGCAAGGAGGAGAGCAGCGTCAAGACGGCCGCGAAGCCCGTGCTGGTGAAGGCCCGGGACTTCGAGGCCGGCAAGCTCTACGTGCTTCGGCGCAAGGTCGATCTCGTCTGTCATCCGAAGGCGGACGAGACCGATCCCCGCGTGATGGCGCCGGAAGCGGCGATCGTCTACGTCGATCGCCGCGTCGAGGACGGCGATTGGGTCTGGTATCGCGTCGCCGTGTCGCGGGCTCCCGACCTCGCCCCGATGGCCTTCGGCTGGGCGCGGCATGACGCCTTCGACGTCAAGAAGCACCGCGAGACCGTCGCGCCCGGTTTCATGGAGAAGCTGGAGGAGACCGGCTTCATGAGCGAGGGCATCGAGGAGGTCCGCTGGCGCGAGACCCGAGGGGTCGAGATGCAGGTCTCTCCGGACGACGTCGCCATCGCCTGCCAGAGCATCGAGATCGATGACGGCCTCGACAAGGCTGAGTTCGAGCGTCAGGCGCGGATGGCGGCCTGGGAGCAGTTCGATCGCCGCGCCGCGGGCGCCGCGGTCATCAAGATCCAGCGCGCCGGCGACACCGAACCCCGGGCCGGTGAGGTCTGGATCCTGCCGGCCTCGATCAAGGTCCCCGAGGGCCTGAAGGCGCTCAGGCTCTCGGAGCTCTCCCGGACCGACGTGCGCACCAGCGTCCGCATCGACCCCTCCTACTTCAGGGAGCGGCCGAAGGCCCTGGCCCTCGAGACCCGGGTCATCCTGAAGGAGGAGGGCTCCTTCGAGGTGATCCTCTGGGCCGATCCCCTCGACATCGGCGGCAAGCGCAACGCGCGGATCGCGGGCAGCTCGCTGGCCCGGATCAAGGAAGTCCGCTACGTGGACATCGGCGACGAGACGGTCCTGCGCTACCTCGTCGAGGACGAGAACGGCAAGACCGGATGGGTCGCGAACGAGGTGGTCACTCCGCTCTGAGCCGCGACCTCAGCCGACGCGAGGACCGATGCCGAGCTCTTCGGCGTGGGGCCGGAGCGCCTCGATCACGAAGTCGATGTGCTCGCCTGCTTCGACCTCGAGGAGTTCCATGCCCTTCGCGATCTCGTCGCGCTCGACCTTGGCGGCGAAGGCGCGGTCCTTCAGCTTCTTCTTGACGCTCTTAGCACCGAGGGTCGCGATTCCCTCGGGACGGACGAGCGCGC
Organism: Planctomycetota bacterium; assembly: GCA_041601735.1. Taxonomy (GTDB): domain Bacteria; phylum Planctomycetota; family DRQF01; genus JACKGY01. The sequence continues at coordinate 8,612 of JBFIHP010000086.1, forward strand.
AGGCCATGATGAATCCGGTCAGTTCGTCACAGGCGAGGAGCGCCCGGTCGAGATCGCTCTCGTAGGGGACGCCCCACTTCGTGTAGTGGGCCGAGATGGCATGGGCGATGTCGGACTCGCCGCGCTCCCGGAGCCAGGCGACGATCCGCTTCGGATGCTCCTCGGGCCAGCGCTCGTAGTCCGCGTCGTGCAGGAGTCCGGCCAGCCCCCAGGCCTCGACGTCGGCGTCGGGGCCCCCGTAGCGTGTTGCGGCGGCGCGCATCACCTCC